>JAIDEM010000116.1 GCA_029054825.1 Prevotella sp.
TACGGCAACGGAGAGACACCGGAGACAAGTGGAAAGAAGGGCGACCATCTCATCGGCGACTACTATGTGGCTTTCGACAAGCACTACCGCGAGGAGGTGAAGGAGCTCATGGCACAGGGCATGGACGAGGAAAAGGCAAAGCAGGAGGCTCCGCTCATCAAGGAGGCGCACGACATGCTCGTGAAATGGGAGCACAACGACCCTGAGGTTCGCGCTCTATGGGCACGCATGAACGAATGGGTATACGCCGGATTTGACGAGACTTACAAGACCATGGGTGTCGGATTCGACAAGATATACTACGAGTCGCAGACATATCTCGAAGGCAAGGAGAAGGTAGAGGAAGGGCTTGCCAAGGGAATCTTCTACCGCCGCGACGACAATTCCGTATGGGCAGACCTTACAGGAGAGGGACTTGACGAGAAGCTTCTCCTGCGCAGCGACGGCACATCGGTATACATGACACAGGACATCGGCACGGCAAAGCTGCGCTACCAGGACTTCCCGATAGACAAGATGATATATGTCGTGGGCAACGAGCAGAACTATCATTTCCAGGTTCTCTCCATTCTCCTCGACAAACTCGGCTTCAAATGGGGCAAGGATCTCGTGCATTTCTCCTACGGCATGGTCGAACTGCCTAACGGAAAGATGAAATCCCGCGAGGGAACGGTGGTCGATGCCGACGAACTCATGGCTGCAATGATCGAGGATGCGCGCAAGACAAGCGATGAGCTCGGCAAGAACGCCGACATGACCGAGGAGGAGAAGCAGGAGATTGCACGCATCGTGGGCCTCGGAGCACTCAAGTATTTCATACTGAAGGTTGACGCACGCAAGAACATGCTCTTCAATCCGGAGGAGTCCATCGACTTCAACGGCAATACAGGACCGTTCATCCAGTACACCTACGCCCGTATCCGCTCTATCCTGCGCAAGGCGGCTGAACAGGGTCTGGAAGCAAAATGCACTGACGTAACGCTCGAACAGAAGGAGATAGACCTCATACAGAAAATCAACGAGTATGCCGCTGTGGTGGCTCAGGCAGGAATAGACTACTCGCCGTCGGGCATAGCAAGCTACTGCTACGAACTGACAAAGCAGTTCAACCAGTTCTACCACGACTTCAGCATCCTCAACGCCGACACGGAAGAGCAGAAGCAGTTCCGTCTGCTCCTCGCAAAGAACGTGTCGAAGACCATCAAGAACGGCATGGCACTCCTCGGCATTGAGGTGCCGGAGCGTATGTAATAAGGGTGTACGGTCAGGCGGTTATACGGTCATACGGCTATGGATGTTTAACCCATAGCCTGCTCACAAGCCCAACAACCAACAACCCAGAACCGCATAACCGTAAAACCGCACCACAAATACACGACAATGGACTATCCGGCAAACCCGCCATCGTGGCGAAATGATACAGTGCTTCCGTTGCCAAAGGACGTGAAAGCCGAAGCCTGGGCTGTAGACGCAGGCTGCTCAGGCAATCCCGGACCGATGGAATACCAGTGCATCGACATGCAGACAGGTGCACGAGTATTCCATACAGGACCGATACAGGGCACGAACAACATAGGCGAATTTCTCGCCATAGTACACGCTCTCGCGCTCATGGAACAGAAAGGCATCACCGACAAGGTCATCTATTCCGACTCCGTCAATGCCCAGATATGGGTCAGGAAGATGCAGTGCAAGACAAAACTCGAGCGCACTCCACAGACGGAGAAGGCACATGAACTTGTGCAGAGGGCGGAGCTATGGCTCAGAACCCATACCTTCCGTGTACCGATAATTAAATGGGACACGAAGAAATGGGGAGAGATTCCTGCCGATTTCGGCAGGAAATGACAGGAGAATGTCGTCTGCAAGGCCTGCAACAACTGTCAAAACGCGTAACGCCCTATCGGCTGAAAGCCACGGAGACAGGCAGAAAACAGCCAAATAGCCCGATAAAACAAAAATACAAAATACAAACAGAACATCATGACAGACAAACTGGAGATTAAGGAAGTCGCAGACATCGTGGTACGATTCTCGGGCGACTCGGGCGACGGAATGCAGCTCGCCGGCAACATCTTCTCTACGGTATCTGCTACCGTGGGTAACGGAATTTCCACATTTCCTGACTATCCTGCTGACATCCGCGCACCGCAAGGCTCGCTGACGGGTGTTTCCGGTTTCCAGGTACATATCGGTGAGGGCGATGTCTACACACCGGGCGACTTATGCGATGTGCTCGTGGCAATGAACGCCGCTGCCCTCAAGACCCAGTACAAGTACGCCAAGCCGCAGGCAACGATAATCATCGACACAGACTCTTTCGGCAAGAAAGACCTCGATAAGGCACAGTTCCAGACAGAAGACTACCTCGGAGAGATGGGCATAGACCCTGACCGCGTCATCTCATGCCCTATGACACAGATGGTAAAGGACTGTCTCGCCGACTCGGGTATGGACAACAAGTCCATGCTGAAGTGCCGCAACATGTTCGCCCTCGGCCTCGTCTGTTGGCTTTTCAGCCGCGATCTTGACCTCGTGGCAAACTTCCTAAAGGAGAAATTCGCCAAGAAACCTGCAATCGCCGAAGCGAATATCAAGGTGATCCAGGCTGGATACGACTACGGACACAACACACATTCCAGCGCGACAAACGTCTACCGCATAGAGACAAAGGTAAAGGTGCCGGGACGATACATGGACATCACCGGCAACAAGGCGACCGCATACGGATTCATCGCGGCGGCAGAGAAGGCCGGACTGAAACTGTATCTCGGATCATACCCTATCACTCCGGCAACGGATGTCCTCCACGAACTGGCAAAGCATAAGTCCCTCGGCGTCACTACCGTACAGTGTGAGGACGAGATTTCCGGCTGCGCATCGGCAGTGGGAGCATCCTTCGCCGGAGCACTCGCCGTGACATCCACCTCTGGTCCTGGACTTTGCCTGAAATCCGAGGCAATGAACCTCGCGGTAATCATGGAGCTTCCGCTTGTGATTCTTGACGTGCAGCGCGGCGGACCGGCAACGGGACTGCCGACAAAGTCCGAACAGACAGACCTCCTCCAAGCTCTTTTCGGACGCAACGGCGAATCACCTATGCCTGTAATCGCGGCAACATCGCCTACAGACTGCTTCTATGCGGCATACGACGCGGCAAAGATGGCGCTGGAGCACATGACACCTGTCATCCTCCTCACCGATGCATATATCGCCAATGGTTCAGGAGCTTTCAAACTCCCTGACCTCAATGCCATGGACACTATCAACCCTCCTTACGTCCCAGAGGAACTGAAAGGCGAGTGGGCTCCGTACATGCGCGCCGACAACGGCACACGCTACTGGGCCGTACCGGGACGCGAAGGCTTCACACACATCCTCGGCGGACTGGAGAAGGATGACAAGACGGGAGCCATATCCACAGACCCGGAGAATCACCACATAATGACATGCAAGCGACAGGAGAAGATAAACAACATCAATGTACCAGACCTTGAGGTAATAGGCGACACAGACGATGCCGAACTGCTCATCGTCGGCTTCGGCTCAACATACGGACATCTCCGTGCAGCGATGGACGAAATGCGCGCAAAGGGCAAGAAGGTGGCAATGGCACAGTTCAGATATATCAATCCTCTGCCGAAGAACACTGCCAATATTCTCACGAAATATCCTAAAGTCGTTGTCGCAGAGCAGAATATGGGACAGCTCGCGAGCTACCTGCGCATGAAGGTTGACGGCTTCGTCCCTGCACAGTTCAATCAGGTAAAGGGCAAGCCTTTCTCCGTAAACGAACTGGTAGAGGCATTCGAAAACCTCTGATGACGTGCTCATTGAAGACACCTGACGACACAACAGCAAAGAAACGATTTACAGAACGCACCAAAACAAATAAAGGAGAAAAACAATGGCATTCACAGCTTCAGAATATAAGAAAGGACAACCAAGATGGTGTCCTGGATGCGGCGACCACTTCTTCCTCGCATCTCTCCACAAAGCCATGGCAGAAATAGGCACAGAGCCTTGGAATACTGCCGTAATCTCGGGCATCGGATGCTCTTCCCGACTGCCTCACTACATGGCGACATACGGCATGAACACCATACACGGACGTGCCGCGGCTATCGCGACAGGATGCAAACTGGCAAACCCTGACCTCACGGTATGGCAGGTTTCGGGCGACGGTGACGGACTTGCCATCGGCGGCAACCACTTCATACACGCCAACCGACGCAACATAAACATCAATATCATACTCCTCAACAACCGTATCTACGGCCTCACGAAAGGACAGTACTCTCCGACATCGCCGCGTGGCTTCGTCTCAAAGTCATCTCCTTACGGCACTGTAGAGGACCCGTTCCAGCCGGCAGAGCTGTGCTTCGGCGCACGCGGACACTTCTTCGCACGCACCGTGGCAACCGACGGAGCGCATACCGTGAAGATGCTGAAGGCCGCCAACGACCATAAGGGTACCAGTGTGACGGAGGTTCTGCAGAACTGTGTCATCTTCAACGACGGCACACACGCCAACGTCTACAACAAGGAGGGACGCGCAAAGAACGCCATCTACCTCGAGCACGGCAAGCCTATGCTCTTCGGCGAGAACCTTGAATACGGCCTTATGCAGGAAGGGTTCGGCCTGAAAGTGGTGAAGCTCGGCGAGAACGGTGTCACGGAAAATGACATCCTCGTGCATGATGCTCACTGTACAGACAACACTCTCCACACAAAGCTCGCCCTCATGGGCAACAACGACGGATTCCCTGTGGCACTCGGCGTCATCCGCGACGTGGAGGCTCCTACCTACGACGATGCCGTCACTGCACAGATAGAGGAGGTAAAGGCAGCGAAGAAATACCATAACTTCGCCGAACTGCTCGAGACCAACGACATCTGGACAGTGAAATAAGCAGGGCGACGGACATCATTTATCTGATTACACATATATTTATATGACCTTGTCTACTCACTCCATGTACACAAGACTCATCACTGTGCTGCTGTCTGCCGTGGCTTTTGTCACGGCAGCGGCAGCACAGTCGCGTTATACGCCTGAGACACAACGGCTGCGTGACTCGATTGTCAGCGTCATCACCGGTTCGGAGGCTGTCGGATAGGAGCGAAAAACACTCAACCTGAAGGCCTTCAAGGGCAATTTCAACCGTGCCATGCGACAGGCGGAGAAGACCGGAGGGGCACGCATCATCGTGCCGAAAGGCGAATGGTGGAGCAACGGACCGATACATTTCGCCTCCAACGTGACACTCGAACTGCAGGAAGGGGCGGTGATAAAGTTCAGTCCTGACCCGTCCCTGTATCCGCAAGTGCTCACATCATGGGAGGGGACGATGCTCTACAACATCTCGCCGTTTATCTACGGCAAGGGGCTTCACGACATCGCCATCGTCGGGAAAGGCGCCATCGACGGCAACGCCATGAGCACTTTCGCCACATGGAGACCGCTGCAGAGAGCGTCACGTGACAGGACACGCGAGATGAACCATAGCGGAACGCCTATCGAAGATCGGCGCTTCACGCAGGAAGACCGGCTCCGTCCGCCGCTGATACAGTTTCTCGACTGCCGCAACATAACCTTGGAAGATGTCTTCATCACCAACTCCCCGTTCTGGTGCGTACACCTGCTGCGCTCGGAAAACATCATCTGCCGCGGACTGCGCTACGATGCGAAGCTCGTGAACAACGACGGCATAGACCCGGAATACTCACGCAACATCCTCATAGAGGACATACACTTCAACAACGGAGACGACAACATAGCCATCAAGGCTGGACGCGACAACGACGGATGGAGAAATGCCGCGACGCCGTCGGAGAACATCATCATACGCAACTGCCACTTCAAGGGTCTCCACGCCGTAGTCCTCGGTTCAGAAATGTCGGCAGGAGTGAGGAATGTCTTTGTCGAAGACTGCGACTATGCAGGCTACTGCAAGCGCGGCATATACATCAAGACCAATCCTGACCGCGGAGGATATGTGCGCAATCTCTTCGTGAGAAACTGCCGGTTTGATACCGTAGAAGACCTCTTCTATATCACCACACAGTATGCCGGAGAAGGAAAGGGCTCGGCATATCCGTCAGAGATAGACAACATCAGCATCGAGGGGCTCTACTGCAACAAGGCTACCGCGGCGGCAATCGTGGTGCAGGGCACGGAGAGGAAGCCCGTAACGGGTGTCTCCCTCAAGGATATTGAGGCAGGAGAGGCGAAAAACGCCGTAAGTCTCGACAACTGCACGCCGGTGCTCATGCAGGATATACACATCGGCGGACACGCCGGCGTACCGTCGCAGGCAGGCGACAACACTCCAAAGAAATAGGATAGCAAAAGAACACTTACATTTTCCGGAGACAAATCTCCATGGCAACATGCCCCGATGCCCGACAAAACCGGCAACGGGGCATGTTGCCGCAAACCATGAAAAGCCACGGAAACAAGGCTTCTGCTCCATGGCCGCCAATCCATGCCGTCATGGGTGACGGCATATAAGTAAAACATACACAAACGATATAACGAGTCATCAATCACAAGGACATCATGGTCTCAGTAAAGAAAGAACTCAGACGGCTGACAATGCCGATATTCATAGACATCGCACTGGTATTGCTTCTCGGTGCAGTGGACACCGTAATGCTATCCCAGTACAGCGACGACGCCGTGGCGGCGGTAGGTCTTGACAATCAACTTGTGTCGCTCGTGTTCCTCGTCTACAACTTCGTGGCGATGGGTGCAGCCATCCTCTGCGCACAGTATTTCGGCGCAGGGGCAAAGACAAGATTCGTGCAGATAGCAGGAATAGCCCTCGGCGTCAATACGCTGCTTGCCCTCATGACAAGTGCCGTGCTGTGGATGTGGGCAGAACCCATACTCCGCGCCTTCGGACTGCGTGACAGTCTCATGGCCGACGGCGTGCTGTATCTCCGCATCACAGGCGCGCTGTCATTCTTCCAGGCCATCTCTCTGACCATCAGCGGAGCACTGCGTTCCACGGGACGTCCGCTGTATCCCATGCTCGCCACCGTCGCCGTGAACATCCTGAACATAGGCGGCAACTACGCGCTCATCTTCGGACACTGGGGCTGCCCTGCCATGGGAGTGGAAGGAGCGGCATGGGCTACGGCGGGAAGCCGCATCGTGGCGACTCTCATACTCCTCTGCACACTGCCCTCACTGTGGCCGAGAGGCAGGAAAGTATTCACCAATCCGCTGCGGATAGCCCTGCATCCGATGTACAGCATACGTCGCCAGGCATCGGTCGTCACGGGCAATTTCCGCCCGTTCCCTTGGGATGAGCTGAAGAATCTCTTCAAGGTGGGTATCCCTGCCATGAGCGAAGAACTCTCGTATGCCCTCTCGCAGATAGTCATCACCTATTTTATAAACAAGATAAGCACGGAGGCTCTGACAACGAAGATATACTGCTCGACCATCATAACATTCATCCTGCTCCTCAGCCAGAGCATCGTGCAGGGCGGCGACATACTCGTGGGACAATACGTGGGACAGCTGCGCTACCGCGCCGCATACATCCTCGGCAACTATATCAAGAAGTTTGCCATGCGCCTGACACTCACCGCGGCGGCGGCGCTCGCCATCGGCGGACGGTTTATCCTCGAGGCTCTCACCGACAACCAGTGGATTATCGAGACCGGAACCTATATCTTCATCATCGACTGGTTCCTCAGTGCCGGGCGAGTGAAGAACGTCTTTGCCTGCGGAACGCTCCGCGCTGCCGGCGACGTCGTATACCCTGTCATCGTGGGAGTGATATCCCAGTGGACCGTAGCCGTAGGACTGGCATGGGTAATGGGCATCCCGATGGGATTCGGGCTTCTCGGTTTCTGGGTGGCATTCGCCCTCGACGAAAATCTCCGCGGCATAGTCCTCATGCGCCGCTGGCACAGCAAACGCTGGCAGGGAAAGGCGTTTACAGCGTAAGGGCAGTTTTTCCGGTTATACGGTCGGGCGGTTATACGGTTATACGGAAAACAGTCTTCCGCACAGCCACCTAACCGTAAAAACCGTATAACCGCTTAACCGAAAAACCTAACGGTCACCTTTCACCATACAAAGGGTGACAGATAGCGTGGCGAAAGGTGACCCTTCGCACGGTAAAAGGTCACCCTTCGCCACGCTGTTCTTTTTCCCTCACCTGGAGTACCGACACGGACGGCAGAGAGAAATGATACAGGTCAAATCGGCAACGACGGCAACCAAATGCCAATACGTGTAGAAAATACCATATTGTAACACATGGGGAAGATGTTGCGAAAATTACTTTTTCCCGTATACAAAATACCGCAATAGGAGCGTTTTTGTACGAATTAACTATTTTTAACCGCCATCACTTTTTACAAAATAACATATTTTCATAAAAATGTATTAACTTTGTTGCGGATTTTTATAGCTTCAACTATATAGTCTAAGAGAAAAACATCAAATAAAAAAACTAACATTATTCAATCAGTTTTGAATCGATGACTGTAAATTTGAAATCCTTTCGAATCGCGCTTGTCTCGTTTCTTGCGATGATAGCAACGGCCATTCAGGCGCAAACCGTTACAGGTAACGTGAAAGATGCCACTGGTGAGGGAGTCATCGGTGCCACCGTCATGGAGAAAGGTACCAAGAACGGTACCATCACCGACATGGACGGTAATTTCACAATCAAAGTCGCAAAAGGCAAGACTCTCGTGTTCTCATACATCGGAATGAAGGACAAGGAGGTGAAGGTCACCGGCGACGGACCTATCAATGTCACCATGCAGGACGACAACACTACTCTCAATGACGTCGTCGTCATCGGTTATGGCACAGTACGCAAGAAAGACCTTACAGGTGCTGTGGCAAACGTCAGTTCGAAACAGCTGAAGGATCTCCCTGTGACAAGTGCCTCGGAGGCACTGACAGGTAAGATGGCAGGTGTCAACATCACCACGACAGAAGGTTCTCCTGACGCAGACATCAAGATTCGCGTACGTGGCGGCGGCTCACTCTCACAGGACAACTCGCCGCTGTATATCGTCGACGGCTTCGAGGTATCATCCATCAGCGATATCGCACCGTCTGAAATCGAGTCCATCGACGTGCTGAAAGACGCTTCATCTACAGCCATCTACGGTGCAAAGGGCGCAAACGGCGTCATCATCGTCACCACAAAGAGCGGAAAGGAAGGAAAGATAGCCATCGACTTCGGCGCAAGCTGGGGATGGAAGAAGGCTACAAAACTTACAGAAGTGCTCGACCCATACAACTACGCCATGTACCAGTATGAGCTCGCATCCGGCTCACAGAGCAAGGGATACGTATCAAACTATGGCTCATACGAGGACATCGAGATCTGGAAATCAAAGGAAGGAAGCGACTTCCAGGATCAGATATTCGGACGCACAGGCAACCAGCAGATGTACAACGTGAACGTCACAGGCGGCACAAAGGCACTGCAGTTCAACGTAGCTTACGCACACAACCGCGAGAACAGTATCATGTACGGCTCCGGATACGTGAAGAACAACCTCAACGCGAAGTTGAAGTACAAGATGAACAAATGGATCACCATCGACCTCAACGCACGTCTCGCACACTCTAACCTCGACGGCCTCAGCGGTGGCGCAGACACCAACGAGTCAAATGCCGCAAACTCCATCGTGGCAAACGCCGCACGCTTCCGCCCGGTTAACCCTCTGAACGTCGTTACAGACGACGAGGAGCTCGAGTCTGCAGGCTCTATCCGCAAGACTCCGTACGAGCGTATCACATCTACCGACAAACTCAAGAAGACCTTCAACCAGACATACAGCGCTGCCGTACAGTGGCGTCCTTTCAAGAAGTGGACATTCCGCACACAGTTCCAGTATGGCAAGAAGAAGAACGACACAGAGCAGGTATGGCTCTCTGACGCCGTGACAAACTCCAAGTACGGAAGTAACGGACAGCCACAGGCATACTTCGAGACTGCCGACACATGGTCATGGTCAAACTCCAACACCATCACATTCGAAGACCGCAAGTTCCGCGGAGGACACGACAACATCAACGTCATGATCGGTCAGGAGACAAAGAGCTCTCAGGAAGAGGACATCAATGATGTATTCGTGGCCTACAACAACGACATGGGTGTCGACGCCATCAAGGACAACCGCTACGCCGGAACTCTCTACAACCACCTCGCCACAAAGGGCGCGAAGGACAACATGGTATCTTTCTTCGGACGTATCAACTATACTCTTAACGAGAAATATCTCGCGACAGTGACAATGCGTGCCGACGGCTCCAGCAAGTTCGGCAAGGGCAACAAGTGGGGCTTCTTCCCTTCCGCAGCCCTCGCATGGCGTCTGTCTGACGAGGCCTGGCTCAAGGACTCCAAGTGGGTCTCAAACCTCAAGACACGTATCTCATTCGGTACAGCAGGTAACAACCGCATACCTCAGACAACTATGCTCCTGTATTCTCCAGCTGACTCCGGCGCGAAGTTCCCTTGGTTCAACCAGAACGGAACAGACAACCGTACAGACATGATGGAGATTGGAAGCACAAAGATCAATGAAAACCTGAAGTGGGAGACCACCATCACACGTAACTTCGGTATCGATTTCGGATTCTGGAAAGGACGTCTCTCCGGTAGCGTAGACCTCTACTGGAACACTACAAAGGACCTCCTCATGAGGGCCGAGATTCCTGGAGACAACGGCTACACCACACAGTACCAGAACTTCGGACAGACATCCAATAAGGGCGTCGAGCTCCAGTTCAACGCTGTCCTCGTGGACACAAAGAACTTCTCCCTCAACTTCATGGGCAACATCGCATACAACCAGAACAAGATAGACAAGCTCGCGACAGGTGCAGAGTGGCAGTCATCCAACTGGGGCGGACTGGCACAGTATGAGGACTACAGCGTCGTGGAAGGCGGCAAGCTCGGCGAACTGTGGGGCTACAAGATGAACGGATACTACACTTGCTGGACACAAAACAATCCTGACGGCGACCTCCGCTTCGTCAACGGCAAATGGCTTCCTGTAATCAACAAGGAAACCGGAGCTACAGCAGACCCAGGCACAGCAGGAACAGACAAGAGCTACACCCTCTTCGGCGGTACACTCTACCCTGGCGGTCCTAAAGTGCAGACTGACGAGAACGGCGACGCCATCAAGCAGAGACTCGGCAATACTGTCGCTCCTGTAGCCGGTGGCTTCGGCATCAACGGTACAGTACTCGGCAACTTCGACTTCAACGTGTTCTTCAACTACTCTATCGGCAACAAGATCGTCAACGGCACAAAGCTCGCCCTGTCATACTACTCAGGCTCTGCCAAGGAGTATAACCTCAACGGCGACTTCGCGATAGACAACCGCTACACATGGCTCGACCCAGAGACAGGTATGAACCTCGGACGCCCTTCATCATCAACACAGAGCGCATACCCTGGCGACAGACTCGGCGACCGTCTTAACGAGATCAATGCAAATGCAAATATATGGAACCCTGCAGCATCTACAGCCATGCGTCTTACAGACTACGCCGTAGAGGACGCATCTTTCCTCCGCCTGCAGCAGATTACAATAGGATACTCCCTGCCTAAGAAACTCCTCAAGAAATTCTCTTGCAAGGGTCTCCGCATATATTTCACAGGTTCAAACCTCTTCTGCTGGACAAACTACTCCGGCAACGACCCAGAGGTGGACGTCTCTTCAAAGAGAAACGCAATGTGCCCTGGTGTAGACTATGCATCATATCCTAAGAGCCGCACATACATGTTCGGTGCAAACCTCTCATTCTAACATACCCTGAATAAGAAACAAAAACATATAAAGGCAACTACAATGAAAAATATATTCAAGACAGCAATATTTGCCGCTGGTGTGCTTGGCCTGGCCGCATGTTCTGACTTCCTGGACCAAAGGCCTCCTTCTGACCTCCGTCCGGAGGAGATGTGGTCTTCTCCAGAGGCAGCAGAACTGGGCATCAACAAGCTCTACGGCATGATGACTGATAACACATATGGCCAGCAGATACCTATCCTCTTTGGAACAGGTACAGACTACGAGCTGATTGACGGCCTGGGAACAGAGTCGCTCAACACCACCAGTGAGCGTGGTAACATGAACTACAACTACAGCACTGCATGGACAACCCTGAACACAGCCTGGAACAATATCTATTCACTGATAAACAACTGTAACATCGCTATCAAAAGCATAAGGGAAAGCGGTTCTACAGAGAACGGTTCTGTGGAGGATCAGGCAAAGATGAAGCGTTTCCTCGGCGAAGTTCTGACCATCCGCGCTATGGCATATCTCGACCTTACGAGAATGTGGGGCGATGTTCCTTTCCGCACAGATGAGAACATGGATTCAAACTATGAGGGAAAGACCGACCGCGATGTCATCCAGGACGCCTGCATAAAGGATCTCAAGGAAGCTGTAAACTATCTCCCATGGGCAGGTGAGGGAGTGACTACTGAGCATGCCACAAAGGGATATGCTTACGGTCTCCTCGCACAGACTGCGTTGACACGCGCAGGATACTCCATCAGAGAGAGCGCAAAGGCCGGTTACGAGAACCTCGGTGACACAGAAGGAGAGCCGCTGAAGTCATACTGCGACGCTACATATCCTACACAGCGCCCTGACGAGGCAACACGTAAAGAATACTACAAGATCGCCGCTGAAGCTGCCGCTGAAGTAATAAAGTCCGGACGCCACCAGCTCAATCCTTCGTTTGAGGACGAGTGGAAGATGATCAACCAGCTGAGACTTGACCAGACATATCAGGAGAATATATTCGAGATACCTAACGGCATGGGCGTGACAGGTGAACTCGGATACACAGTAGGAAAGCGTATCAACGGTGCTACAAGATATTTCGGTACAAAGGGCAACTCATCCGGCAAGCTCAAGCTCACCGGTGAACTCTGGCAGACATATCACAGCACAGGACGTGTGATGACAGAATCAAGCAGACCTACCAACAACATCGCAGCCAGCTACAAGGCTCTTGACACACGTCGCGATGTCACACTGACACTCTTCCAGTATAGAGAAGGTACAGGCTTCAAGTATTATAACGTGACACATCCTGAACTTCTCTTCTACGAGGACAACACAAGTAAGGGTCCATTCGGCTTCTACTGTGGCAAGTGGAATCCAGAATGGTGGACAGATGCCCTAAAGAGTGTTGCAAAGAATGCTGGCGATGCAAAATGGAACACAGGCATCAATGTAGTACGCATGCGCTATTCACAGATACTGCTCAACTATGCAGAGGCTTGCTACCTCCTCGGCGGTGCAGGCTACAAAATAGACGGTGCTCCTACAGCATTGGAAGCCCTCACTGAAGTTCACTGTCGTGCATACGAGACAGAAAACAAAGCTGCAGGTAAGGACTTCATAGAGGAAAAGGCAAACGCTGACTTCATGGAAGCCATCTATGCCGAGAATGCATGGGAGTTTGCTGGCGAGGGTGTCCGCAAATGGGAACTCATCCGCTGGGGACAGTTGTCACACAAGATTGTCGAAGCCAAGAAGAACTATATAGAAGGTGTATACCAGCAGCCATCAAGAGGCGGATACCCACGTTCGTTCTACTACCGCTTCAAGACTGTAGACCTTGGCAACGGTATAGAACTTCTCGCTGCAGACCCTGCTACATTCTGCTGGGGAGAGAACTGGCCTACATACCCAGACGACTCCAAGGCTGCCACAAACAATGACTGCATGACACAGAAATGGTTCGCACATGGCGATAATGCTTCATCAGAAGCAAACAAGATAACAAACCTGCCATCAATATGTGACGGTCTGAACCCTTGGAGCAATATACCTGAGGCTTCAGAGAAACCACATAACTTTACTCTCTTCAACACACAGACAAACACTACTGTAAGGAACCGCTACATTATGCCTATTGGAGCCATCACCGTTTCCGCATCAAACGGCAACCTTGCGAACTCCTACGGCTATTAATATCATAAAAAAGCAATACAGCAATGAAGAATATAAAATATATGCTATTTGCCGTAATGGCGACAGTAATGTCCAGCATCACGGTATCATGCAGCACCGACGGCAACGATTGGGAGGCAGACCCGACATATGACCGCGTCTTCACTCCGAACTCTGTAAGCATCTCAACAACAGGAGGTGTATCAACAATAACATGGACAACTTATGACAAAGGTGATTATTATGTCATTGAAGTCACAAATCTTTCTCCACAATACTTAAAAGACGACATGCCAGAAGGTACTTGTCTTGATGACAAGATACAGGCATGGGAAGCATGGGAAGCATGGGAAGCATGGGAAGCATGGAGACAAGACAATACCCTTCCTAAACCAGAAGGAGAAGAAATCACCTCTGAACCTACAGTATCAAAACCTGTCATTATGCCTTATGACAAGGTTTTCGGCCGTGATGAGAGCAACAGGATCACAGGTACATCCTACACTTTGCCTGACCACCTGGCAAGCGGCATGTACCAGCTCCGCATAAAGGCTTGTTCTACAACTGGGCGTCAGGAGTCTAACTGGCTGTATCTCACCAAGGACAATGACCAGTTCTTTGAAATTGGCGGAGACTCTGGTGAGGAAGAAGAATAATCCCAAAGAAGAGATGCGTCTGCATGACAAAAAGGCTGTACCTACATAACACATCTGTTTAATATAAGGTACAGACACTTAGGCATAGAAGATGCATGAATATAACAAAGAGGTTGTACGGTAATATGGAAATTACTATACAACCTCTTTTCATTTGTACTTCGGTGTCATATACTCCTTTACATCACACTCTATAGTAAACTATGAGGACTCACTCGATAAACATGAGGGATTAAGCATGTTTATCGAGTGAGTCCTCATTGATTGCTCTCTTATTTGTCATGTCCTGTTATCTGCGACAGGAACATGCCGATAATCCAAATGATAATGCAGACTAACATCATAACTTTACTCTCCTATCATTTTTATTTACTCTGTATATTTCCATATATAGTTATGTGATACACCATGCTGATACGCTTTGGCATATAGCTTTCAGGTCAACACCGTTCATGTTCCCGAACATGAGTCCTTATGCATATTGTGTGGCGGAATGTTTCCTTATGCATATCAATCTTCAGGCATTCAACCTTCGGACATCTTCCGCATAGAGACGAAAGGCACTACAGCGTCTGCGACTGCAGAAAGAGCTACAGCTTATCGCCGTACATCAAGTCGCCGGCATCGCCGAGACCTGGTACGATATACTTATGGCTGTTCAGCTCCGGGTCGACAGCACCGCAATACAGTACGACATCATTAGACGGGAAGAACTTCCTGAGATAGTCCACCCCACCCTTCGCGGCAATGACACAGGCCATGACGAGACGCTTTGGCGTGCCCTTTGTACAGAAAGCCTCATAGGCAAGCTCCATCGAACCGCCCGTGGCGAGCATCGGGTCGACAAGGATAAGAGTCTTCCCCTCAAGGTCAGGAGTGGCGATATACTCTATCTTTATCCCGACATCCGTACCCTCCTTATCCTTGTAATAACGATAGGCAGAGACAAAGGCATTGCCAGCCTCGTCGAAGACATCAAGGAAGCCCTGATGAAGCGGCAGTCCGGCACGGAACACTGTGCCGATGACAATCTCCTCGGCAGGGACACTTGCCACAGCCTCCGCCAACGGAGTCTGTATCCGTATATCCTTGTATTCCAGCATCTTGCTCACCTCATACGCCATAGCATGACCTATGCGCACCACATTCTGACGGAAGCGCAGACGATCCTTCTGCACATTCACGTCGCGCAGTTCACTGACATACTTGTTTATGACAGTCCTCTGCTTGCTCAAATCCACTACTTTCATTCTATCTGTTGTTGACTTATGTTATCAAATCCACATGCTTGCTTGCAAAGTTAGTGAAATAATTTTAAAATAAAGTCTAAGTGTTTGATAATTTCCAAGTTTTTCGTAATTTTGTATTCAAATAAGCGTGCCTCACCACCCTGTAAGCAGGGGATTGAACGAGTGACGTGCATGTATCAGGAAAACAAGTTAAAGTTTTACAAACCAATAAATTATTACACGAAATGGCAAATTTGGATTTGACTCAGTACGGCATCACTGGCTCTACAGTGATCGCTCACAATCCTTCCTACGAGCAGTTGTTCGAGGAGGAGACAAAGGCAGGTCTCGAAGGTTACGAGGTAGGTAAAGAGACAGAGCTTGGCGCAGTGAACGTCATGACAGGTATCTACACTGGCCGTTCACCTAAGGACAAGTACATCGTCATGGACGAGAATTCCAAGGACACTGTATGGTGGACAACTGACGAATACAAGAATGACAACCACCCTATGTCTGAGGAAGTATGGGCTCAGGTTAAGGAAATCGCGAAGACAGAGCTCTGCAACAAGAACCTCTATGTTGTAGATGCATTCTGCGGTGCAAACAAGGACACACGCATGGCAGTGCGCTTCATCGTCGAGGTAGCATGGCAGGCACACTTCGTGACAAACATGTTCATCAAGCCTACAGCAGAGGAGCTTGCAGAGTTCACACCTGACTTCGTTGTCTACAACGCATCAAAGGCAAAGGTAGAGAACTACAAGGAGCTCGGACTCAACTCCGAGACCTGCGTGGCTTTCAACACAACAAGCAAGGAGCAGGTCATCATCAACACATGGTACGGCGGCGAGATGAAGAAGGGTATGTTCTCCATGATGAACTACTTCCTCCCTCTCAAGGGCATCGCTTCCATGCACTGCTCTGCAAACTGCGACATGAACGGCGAGAACACAGCCATCTTCTTCGGCCTCTCCGGCACAGGAAAGACTACTCTCTCTACCGATCCTAAGCGCCGCCTCATAGGTGACGACGAGCACGGATGGGACGACAACGGTGTCTTCAACTTCGAGGGCGGATGCTATGCAAAGGTCATCAACCTCTCCAAGGAGAACGAGCCAGACATCTACGGAGCCATCAAGCGCAACGCTCTCCTTGAGAACGTCACAGTGGCAGAGGACGGCACAATCGACTTCGCAGACAAGTCCGTGACAGAGAACACACGTGTCTCTTACCCTATCGACCACATCAACAACATCCAGGAAGGCTCTTCTGCACCAGCTGCGAAGAACGTCATCTTCCTCTCTGCTGACGCATTCGGTGTGCTTCCTCCAGTATCCATACTGACTCCGGAGCAGACACAGTACTACTTCCTCTCTGGCTTCACAGCAAAGCTCGCAGGTACAGAGCGCGGCATCACAGAGCCTACACCGACATTCTCTGCTTGCTTCGGCCAGGCATTCCTTGAGCTCCATCCTACAAAGTACGCCGAGGAACTCGTGAAGAAGATGCAGAAGTCAGGCGCAAAGGCATACCTCGTCAACACAGGCTGGAACGGTACAGGCAAGCGTATCTCTATCCCTGACACACGTGGTATTATCGACGCTATCCTCGACGGCTCTATCCTCAAGGCAGAGACAAAGAAGATTCCTATGTTCGACTTCGAGGTTCCTACAGCGCTTCCTAACGTCAATCCAGCCATCCTCGACCCACGCGACACATACGATTGCGCTTGCAAGTGGGAAGAGAAGGCTAAGGACCTCGCAGGACGCTTCATCAAGAACTTCGAGAAGTATACTACAAACGAAGCAGGCAAGGCTCTCGTAGCTGCCGGTCCGAAGCTCTAAAGCTCCACTCCCGGGCACATGTCCCTGCCATGCAGGACACAAAACGCCCGTAAAGAGATAAAGCATGAAGGGAAACAAGCCCTTCAGTACAAAAAAATCACTACAGTCCCGTTTCTTTTCGGAAGCGGGACTGTTTTTTTTCGTCACCGCTCACGCAATGGAGGATAGCCTGCAACACTCCGAAAGACATATCCCGCACAATCGAAAGACACGCCACACTCAGCCCCAAAAACAGCCTCGCAATATAACCGCACGACCGTAAAGCCCCACAACCATGACATCCCCCGCACGACTGTGCCAAACCCGCGCCCGAAAAGGGTGACACTTCACCATGTGAAAGATAACCTTTCATCATGCAAAGGGTGACCCTCCGCAATACAAAAGGTAACCCTTTGCAAAGCACCCCCATACAGCGGCTGTCAACACCCTCTCAACACGGATAACAAAGCCATATGGCAAGGACAACAAAGCCATACGGTAAAACTTATTTATATTTATGACAAAGTCGCATACTCAACACGACAAAACCTCTTACACCTTACTGAAAAACCATACACCCAATGTTGCAAAACTCCATACCCCACAATATAAAGCCACATATTCCTTACGCAAAGTCACTGCGGCAAACGTATAAACGAAAGCCATACAAGCCCCTCACGAGAGAGTTCCGGCAGCCTCGGCAGACCACATCTCACACTATTGTATCATCAGCCTTCAGATTTCACGGATTTTCCTTGTACAAAATACACCCAAACCCCTTATTGTGTGCGTACACAGCGATGATTCTTGACATTCGTCAGTTTATCGCGGAAAAACAATAAAAAATTTGCTGTGTACGCACACAATAACAAAAAAGTTTATACCTTTGCATCGCATTTGGGATAAATGCATTCATTTAGGTTAGTTAGTTTGATAGATTTTTTAAGGTAAAAGATTATGTTATTAGTAAGACTGTGATTATTGTCAAGTCTTGATAGCGTCCAGTATAAGTGATTATGCTGGACGTTATTTCTTTATCCCTGTACCATCGGCAGAACCGCAAGAGACCCAGCGGAATGCGGGAAACGCGACCCGAGTTCCCATCCTTTACACCATGCTCCGCCGGAAGCCTGCAAAGACCCATGCCACCGCACAGCCGTGAAATACCACAATGTTTAGTCAAAAGACCTTAAAAAAGATGGTAATAATATATAATTTCGATAATTAAAGATGTGAAAATTGCATTTTTCCGAATATTTAAATTAATTTTGCAAAGAATTAGGTACGCCCGTGAACACCTAAACGGCACAGTCCTATAGGACGAGCACAGGCTACAGCGGGCAAAACAAGTCATACAGATACCCTTTGACCATCTACATGCGGAATATGAGCAACAAACATTCTATAGCGACAATCATACTTGCAGCCATGACGCTGCTCTCGTCCTGCATAGGGGACGATGAAGTAATTGTAAACTACTACAACGACGTTGCCGTGACGACATTCTCCCTCGGCAGCATCAAGCACACCGTCTACACGAAGAAAAAGACAGACCCGACACAGGACTCCTCCTATGTCGAGACCATCTCCTACAGCCATTACCCGTTCCATATAGACAACACCAACAGCTGCATCTACAACACCGATTCACTGCTCTCCAACACAGAGATCGCAAAGAGCCTTGCCAATATCTCGGTAAAGAACGCCGGATACATGGCATGGAAAGACCTTGAGGGCGACACCTATACAGAATTCGCCGCAACAGACACCGTCGATCTCTCGCAGCCACGCACACTCAGAGTGATGGCAAACGACGGTTCATGGTACAAGGACTACACCGTCACCGTCCTCATGCATACCGAAGGCGCCGACTCCCTCTACTGGGAGCCGAAGGGTTCTGACGCAGCCATAGCACGTCTGAGCAGCATACGCGGCATACGCATTGCCGACAGGCTCATCGTCTACGGTACAGAGAACGGCTCTGCAAAGACATATACCAGCAGCACCGGCGACGGCATGTCATGGCAGGAACTGCAGACAGGATTCGGAACTCCTGTGTCCATGGCGGCAAACAGCACAAAAGGCTTTGCCCTTATGAACGACGGCACAGTATGCTCCTCCACAGACGGCGTGAACTGGAGCTACGAGACTTCCAACGCCGGAATGCGACAGCTCGTGGCGGCCTCCACGTCTGAGCTCTACGCTGTAGGCGATGGAGCACAGATAATCACGTTCAACCTCAAGGACAGGACTGTGAAGACAGAGACCCTTGACGGCATATTCCCGACAAAAGACATACAGGGCTACACGACACAGATAGCCACCAACCCCGAGATGGAGCGGGTTTCGCTTTTCGGAAACAACGACAGTGAGAAGTCCATGATTGCCTGGGTGAAGATTGTTGACAACAACGACCCGAAGCGAAGTCAGAAATGGGCTTACCAGACTCCCGACAACTCCAGCACACATAAGGCTCCGGCACTTGAGGACGCAAGGCTGGCGGCGTACGGCACAGGTACCCTGCTCTTCGGCGGCAAAGGCATAAACGAGAACGAGGAGACAGCATACGAGAACATACGCTTCTCTCCCGACAACGGCAAGAACTGGTGGACGAAATGGGGCAACACACAGATGTACCTGCCGGAGGGCTTCTACAAGACAGCAAACTCCACAGCCGTAATCAATGACGGAGGACACTTCTGGATAATCTGTGGCGGCACAGGACAGATATGGAAAGGCCATATCACTACCTTCAGCTGGCAGTAAGCCAAGAGAAAGTACGCACAACATCACGCCGCATCATATTCCCTATATATATTAAGGTATGAAACATAAAATCCTCACACTGCTCCTCGCCATGACAGCCGTCACGACAGCCATGGCACAGGACGAGCCTCTCTACCGCAGGGAGATAGGTATCGGTGTGGGAATGACAAACTATCTCGGAGACTTCAACAGTTCGCTGGCAAAGGGGATGCAACCAGCCTTCAGCCTTGTCTACAGGCGCACGTTCAGCCCTTACTGCGGACTGCGGTTCGATCTCGGATACACACAGCTGAAAGGCTCCAGCGCCGACGTCACGACCTACTACCCTGACTACGCCGAAGAGCCATACACGTTCAAGCGCAACATGACCGATTTCAACATCGTCTTCGAGTATAACTTCTGGCCTTACGGTACAGGAAGAGACTACCGCGGCGCGAAAAGGCTCACGCCCTATATCTTTGCAGGCATCGGCATGACAGTCGCCTCGGGCAACGACGCCGGCAGCAGCGTAGGGGCAAACGTCCCTCTCGGCATCGGACTGAAATACAAGGTAGGACAGAGGGTGAACCTTGGGCTTGAATGGGGCGTGCACATCTCGACAAGCGACGAGCTTGACGGCAGGAAAGACCCTTACAGCATAAAGAGTTCCGGCATCTTCAAGAACACCGACTGCTACTCTTCCCTGCGCGCCACGCTGACATACAGCTTCTCAGCAAAGTGCAGGACATGCAACAAATATGACTGAAAAGACTGCCGGCCACCAGATACCGACACAATAAAATACTCTATAGAACACATCCGAAACCCATGGACAGGAACAACATCCCGCAACATATAGCAATCATCATGGACGGCAACGGCCGCTGGGCCATGGCACAGGGCAAGCCACGCACCTTCGGCCATCAGGCCGGTGTGGACACCGTGCGCCGCATAACATCGGAATGCACACGCCTCGGCGTGAAGTATCTCACGCTATACACCTTTTCCACAGAGAACTGGAACCGTCCGGAAGACGAAGTATCGGCACTCATGTCGCTTGTCATCTCCGCTCTTGAGGAACCTCTCTTCAAGCAGAACAACGTGCGTTTCCGCGTCATCGGCGACATGAATCGACTGCCCGAAAACGTGCAGGAGAAACTCAAGGGGCTCGAAGAGCGCACCGCCAGCTACGACGCCATGACCATGGTGGTGGCACTGAGCTATTCCTCCCGATGGGAAATCACCGACACCGTCAAGACCTTGGCTAAGGACGCACGGGACGGAAAGCTGGACATCGACAGCATAACGGAGGACACTCTGACGGAAAGACTGCAGACATCATTCATGCCAGACCCTGACCTCCTGATACGCACCGGCGGAGAATTGCGCATAAGCAATTACCTGCTGTGGCAGATAGCATATACCGAACTGTATTTCTGCGACACCCTCTGGCCCGACTTCATGGAGGAAGACCTGCACAAAGCCATAGAGAGCTACCAGAAAAGACAGCGCAGATTCGGCAAGACAGAAGAGCAGGTAGAGAACGAGAAAGCAGGATAAGCCGTCACGGACACAATGCCTTTAACATCTCCAAATGAAGATTTACCAGGCAAGCCACACCATGACACGAAATTTCCGCTCCATCCTCCTTTGACGAAGACACACCCGTCGCACGAAGAAAAGGAACAGGCAAGATACAAAAAAGAAAGAAAAAAGATATATAGATGAACTTCTTAAAGAGATTATTTCTACTGGCTGTAGCCGTCGCCCTATACAATACGGCAACGCTTCACGCACAGGACAAAATCGTAAACCCAGACATCTCATACGCAGGAAATCCGCGCAGCGTGACCATCGGCGGACTCACCGTCAGCGGCATAGAGGGATATGAGGAATATATGCTCCTCGCCATATCCTCCCTTTCCGTAGGACAGCAGATAACACTCCCGGGCAGCGAAATCACCGATGCCGTAAAACGCTATTGGAGACACGGACTGTTCTCCGAGGTAAGCATCGCCGCAGACTCCATCGTAGGCGACAGCGTATACCTCCATGTCTATCTTAAAGCACGCCCGCGCGTATCCACCATCAACTATATCGGTCTTAAAAAGTCTGAAAAGGAAGACATGGAGCAGAAGCTGGGACTGCTCAAAGGCTCACAGATCACTCCTAATATGATAGCCCGCGCAGAGACCCTCGCCAAGAAATACTTTGACGAGAAGGGCTTCAACAATGCCGAGATATCCATCCGCCAGCGTGACGATGTCACACAGAAGAACATGGTAATCCTCGATGTGGATGTCGACAAGAAGTCGAAAATGAAAGTCCACAGCATCATCATCAACGGCAACGAGAAACTCTCCGACAGCAAGATAAAGGGCGGACTGTTCAAGAAAGGCGCGCTCGGGAAAATCAACGAGGCAGGCAAGTTCAGCACTTTCTTCAAGTCAAAGAAATATACTCCAGAGCGATACAAAGAGGCAAAGCAGTCACTCATAGACAAATACAACGAACTCGGCTACCGTGACGCCGATATCGTGACAGACAGCGTGTCACAATACGATGACAAGCATGTCGACATCTACCTCAATGTAGACGAAGGACAGAAATACTATATCCGCGATATCAAGTGGGTAGGCAATACCGTCTACAACACAGACCAGCTGCAGAATGTACTCGGAATGAGCAAGGGAGACACCTACAACCAGAAGCTCATGCACAAGCGACTCAGCGAAGATGAGGATGCCGTCGGCAACATGTACTGGAACAACGGCTACCTCTTCTACAATCTGCAGCCGACAGAGGTGGATATCGTAGGCGACTCCATAGACCTCGAGATGCGAATCTTCGAGGGACAGCAGGCACATCTCAACCGTGTGCGCATCAACGGCAACGACCGCGTCTACGAGAAGGTCATCCGTCGTGAGCTCCGCACAAAGCCAGGAGACCTCTTCTCCAAGGAGGCTCTGCAGCGAACTGCACGCGAACTGGCAACGATGGGCCACTTCGACCCGGAAGCTATCAATCCGGATGTCAAGCCTAACTACGAGGACGGCACTGTGGATATCAACTGGGACCTCGTCTCAAAGTCAAACGACCAGGTGGAGCTCTCCCTCGGATGGGGACAGACCGGTGTCATCGGACGTGTAGGATTGAAGCTCAACAACTTCTCCATGGCCAACCTCTTCAACAAGAACAAGGAGCACCGCGGCATCATGCCTATAGGCGATGGCGAGGTAATGTCCTTAGGAGCGCAGACAAACGGAACATACTACCAGTCGTATAACATCAACTACTCCACCGGCTGGTTCGGCGGGAAACGCCCCGTCTCGCTCAATGTCGGCGCGTTCTTCTCCAAGCAGACCGACGTTTCCTCCACATATTACAACAGCGGTTACTATAACAACTACTACAATTACCTCTACGGATACGGAAACAGCGGTTACTACAACAACTACGAGAACTACTACGACCCTGACAAGTACATACAGCTCTTCGGTGCAAGCATAGGCTGGGGAAAGCGTCTCAGCTGGCCTGACGACTACTTCCAGCTGTCACTCTCGCTGGCATATACACGCTATATGCTGAGAAACTGGAACTACTTCCTCATCACAACCGGCAACTGCAACAACCTCAACCTCAGCGTCGCGCTGACAAGACACTCTGTAGACAACCAGCTGTTCCCGCGAAAAGGTTCCGAGTTCGAGCTTTCTCTCTCCATCACTCCGCCATGGTCTTCATTCGATGGAAAGGACTACAAGAACCTCGCCAACAACTACCAGTCTGCCACTTATCAGAAAGAGCAGCAGGAAAAATACAGATGGATCGAGTACCACAAGTGGAAGTTTAAGTCGAAGACATACACCGCACTCACCAGCGGACAGAAATGTCTCGTCCTAATGACCCGCGTAGAGTTCGGCATCCTCGGCCATTTCAACAAGTACAAGAAATCTCCTTTCGAGACATTCTACATGGGTGGCGACGGCATGTCTGGCTACTCCACTACCTATGCAGAAGAGACCATCGGTCTCCGCGGCTACGAGAACGGTTCGCTCACTCCTAACGGAGCCTCCGGATACGCATACGACCGCTTCGCTGTCGAGCTCCGCTATCCGTTCCTCCTCGGCAACACGACCATCTACGGACTGGCATTCGCGGAAGCCGGCAACGCCTGGAGCGACACGAAAGACCTCAACCCGTTTGAGATGAAGCGCTCAGCAGGAGCAGGTGGCCGCATCTTCCTCCCTATGGTGGGTCTGATGGGTATCGACTGGGCATACGGCTTCGACAAGGTCTACGGCACAAAGGGCGGTTCACAGTTCCACTTCATCCTCGGTCAGGAGTTCTAAGCCGCCGCTCCGTGGGCATGGAAACGGAAGACGCTGCCACACATAATGTTCAGCGTTCCCACAGAGAATAGTGATTTCCCCATACATATCGAGGAAAATTCCCCTGCCGGTTCAGCCACAGAATGCTTACCTTTGCCATCGGGAAAAGAGAATCCTTCGCCCGTAAACAAACAGCATAAAAACAAAGCAACGATTATGAAAAAGACCCTTTTAACACTCGCATTGCTGCTCACATCGCTGGCGATGTCAGCACAGAAATACGCCCTGCTCGACATGGAGTATATCCTCAAGAACGTCCCTGCCTATGAGCGCGCCAACGAGCAGCTGGCACAAGTGAGCAAGAAATGGCAGGCAGAGGTGGAGGCCATCAATACAGAAGCGGCGACACTCTACAAGAACTATCAGAACGAAGTCGTCTTCCTCTCTCAGGAACAGAAGAAATCCCGTCAGGAAGCCATTATGAACAAGGAGCGTGAGGCCGCCGACCTGAAGAAGAAATACTTCGGACCGGAAGGCGAACTCTTCAAAAAGCGCGAGGCCCTCATGACACCTATCCAGGACGAGATATACAATACCGTAAAGGAAATCGCGGAGCTCCGCGGATATTCGATGGTCATCGACCGTTCCGCCGACAACGGAATAATCTACGGCTCGCCACGAGTCGACATCTCCAACGAGGTGCTGCAGAAGCTCGGATACCAGTAGTTTGGTTTATGGTTGCGGGTTTTAGGTTGAAGGTTTTAAGCTAAACGCCGAATGAAACGACATGAAACGGTTAGAGGAGTTTAGGTTTCAGGCGGGAGGTTTAAGGTTTTCCACGAGACAGGAGACCGCCAGTCATCAGTCCGCGAGCCGTTCACGACAAGCATATCGATAACAATAAAACTATAAAAGACAATGAAAAAGATCATCATCATGCTGATGGCAATATTGCCAATGGCAGCAATGGCCCAGAACGCCAAGTTCGGTCACATCGACACACAGTCCATCATGCAGTCCATGCCTGAGTTCATCAAGGCACGCGGCGAACTCGAGGCAGAGCAGAAGCAGTACGAGAACGAGCTTCAGGAGATGCAGAAAGAGCTTCAGTCCAAGGCCGAGAAGTACGAGAAGGAAAAGGCTACCATGAACGCTACCATGCAGCAGTCCACAGAGCAGTCTCTCCAGGAGATGTACACAAAGATACAGCAGGCTTACCAGGACAACCAGCAGAAGATACAGCAGGCAAGCCAGGAGAAGCTCCAGCCTATCTCAACAAAGATACAGAACGCCATCAAGGCTGTCGGCAAGGCCGGCAACTACGTCTATATCATGGACATCTCTGCCGGCATCCCTTACATCAGCGAGACCCTCAGCAAGGACGTTTCCGCTGACGTGAAGGCAGAGCTCAACAAGATGAAGTAAACACATCCGCGCACCTGTTGCCATGTATTCTGCGACCATACGGCAACAGGTGCGTCTTTTTTCATGCAGCAATCCAGGTCACTTACTCATCATCCCCATACGGCAGTCATGCCGAAACAAGAATCCCATATCATGAAAAGACTTACCTTTCTCCTTATCCTCCTCGCCACATTGTCCATCCCAGCCTCGGCACAGATGAAAGTCGGCTATTTCAGTTATGACGCCGCCATGAAGGCAATGCCCGAATATCAGGCATCGCTCGACACACTGCAGACCATCCGCAGCCAATACGAGAACGAGGCAAGACGGGCGGAAGAGGAGTTCAACACCAAGTATGAGGAATTTCTCGACAGCTATGACCGCCTTGCCACCAGCATACGGCGCAAGAGACAGTCAGAGATGCAGCAACTGCTGGAGTCAAACGTCAAGTTCCGCGAGGAGACACGCCGCCTCATACAGCAGGCAGAGGAAAAAGCCATGACATCCCTGCGCATGAAACTCAACGAGAAAGTGCGCCTCGTGGCACAGAAACACGGCTTCAACCTCATACTCAACACCGACGACAACGCCTGCCCGTACATAGACCCTATGCTCGGAGAAGACATCAGTGCACTGCTCTCGGAGAAGAGCATGCCATAACATCAGCGTGCGACATACGTCACAACGCATATCCGCCTTCCCTCTCCCGTAAGGCAGACATCCGGCGGCTACATGAAGTATGACCGCCTCTCACGGCAGAGCAAAGGATATACCATCATTCATATGCCAAACAGCAGATGAGCCCAATAGGAATTTTCGATTCAGGTTACGGAGGACTTACCATCTTGCAGAAACTCCAGGAGCGTCTGCCACAGTACGACTACCTCTATTTAGGCGACAACGCGCGTGCCCCATACGGCTCGCGCTCTTTTGATGTCGTCTACGAATTCACACGGCAGGCCGTGCTGAAACTCTTCGATCTCGGATGCCAGCTTGTCATCCTCGGATGCAACACCGCCTCTGCCAAGGCCCTCCGTACCATACAGCAGAACGACCTCATAGCCTACAACCTCACACACCACGCTCCCGGCGAGCCCCAGGGTCATCGCCGTGTGCTCGGCGTCATACGCCCTACGGTAGAGCATGTCGGCAATATCACCGTGTCGCGCCATATAGGATATGTCGCCACAGAAGGCACGGTACGCTCAGACAGCTACGAACTGGAGATGGCAAAATTCTTCCCGGATGTCAAGGTCACAGGCCAGGCATGTCCCCTTTGGGCAGCCATCGTCGAGGCCAACGAGGCAGACAGCGACGGCGCAGACTTCTTCGTTAAGAAACGCATCACGCAACTGCTCACCAAAGATTCCGAGATAGACACCATACTCCTCGGCTGTACACACTATCCGCTGCTCATGCGCTCCCTGCAGAAAGCTGTGCCAGAGGGTATCGATATCATACCGCAGGGCGACATCATCGTCGACAGCCTCGCCGACTATTTCCGTCGCCATCCCGATATGGACAGCCGCTGTTCAAAGGGCGGAAACACACGGTACCTCACTACAGAGAATCCCGAAAGATTCCAGGAATGCGCAAAAATCTTTCTGCACCACAATATTGAAGTGGAGCATATTGACCTCGCATAGCCACAAGATATATATCATATAAATACCATATATATATCACATAGCCACAAGATATATATCACACCGTCACGCCCCGTTTTTCCGAAGGTTACCTTTCATCGGACAAAAGGTTACCTTTCATCATATAAAACGTCACCTTTCACCATGCAAAAGGTGACCCTCTGCAAACAGCTTCGTCACACACCGCTCCAGCGCATCACGCCATTGCCTCATACAAGACATGCATATACTGTGATTTCTGAAGAAGGAATCCTCTCGTAAAACAAACTCACACCATTAAAAAGACTCCCATGAAAATCGAAGAAAAAGCAAACACAATAACCCACCTTCTCGGCGCGGTCTTCGCCCTTACCTGCATCTGGACCGTATGGCCAGCAACGGAAAAAGGCTGGCAGATGGCCATGGGCGTCATATTCTTCATCGCCGGAATGTTTCTCATGTTCCTCTCCAGCACCGTATACCACTGCCTCCCGAAAGGCAAGGCTAAGGACACGATGCGCAAATGCGACCATATCAGCATCTATGTGATGATAGCCTGCTCCTACACCCCTATCTGCATAGGAGTAGTCGGAGGATACATCGGATGGGGATTCTTCGCCTTCCAGTGGCTTGTGGTCCTCCTCGGGACAGTATACAAGATAGTCGCCATCAACCGCTGGCCGCGCCTCTCCCTCGCCATCTACCTCACCATGGGGTGGAGTGTGCTCTTCATTGCCCCTGCAGCCTATGCCAGCCTTTCCACTCTCTCCCTTCTGCTGGTGCTGTCGGAAGGCATATTCTATACGGCAGGGACATACTTCTTCTCACACGACAGCCATCCCGGATACCATGCCGTATGGCATATCTTCGTGCTCCTTGGCGCCGTAGCCCACTGGTCTGCCGTCCTCAGCATCATCATCAGCTGACACTACCGCCTGCCGGGCTTCCTTCCGGCGTTGCGCCTGCGTATCTTCCAGCCAGACCACAGCACAACCACCGACAGTATGCCTGCCACAAAGATATACGCCAAGACCTCCGCACCGCAGAGGAAAGTGTATATGCGGCCAGTATGAACCTCCAGCGCCAGTTGCCAGACAGACATCGGGAGCCCTGAGAAGCGTGACGGCTGAGGGATGGCTTCCGTACCTTCATACCATGTGGTGAAGAACCCTCCGCAGGCGAAATTCCTCGAATATCCTGCCACGGCGAGTTTCCCGAAGGGTGCTCCCGAGGTATTCTCTGCAGGCTTTCCCGTCACGGCATCGACGGAAGTGCCTCTTTCACGATTCCAGCGGTACATCCCCGAGAACGAGCCTGCCAGCCATTCACCGTTCTCCCTCTCAAGGACATTGAGCCCCATGACGCTCACCGGCGGGGCTTTCTCCTCACGGACAGGCACATCATCGAGGTCTTCCATCGAGAAGAATCCCTCTGATGTAGACACCAGCCAGTCACCCTCCGCCCTGTCCCAGCGTATCATGCGCAACTTGTCGTGCCACGCGTTGCCGCTGTCAAGGCAGGAATACGGTACGGCTGGGATGCCGCATTTCACGAGCGCGATGAGCAACGGCGGACGCAAAGCCCAACCGGTAAGACACAAAAGCAGCGTCACGACTATCGTCTTCCGTCCCAGCAGCTCATGGTATCTGTATGCCACACGGAACACCGCAGGCATCCTCCCGTGGCTGGAAAGCCAGATGACTATGCCCGAAAGGCAGAAGAATATCATCAATATCCCCAGGATGTCCACGACGACCTTGCCCGGCACGCCGAACAGTTCGCCGCTGTGCAACAGCAGTACCGTGCGGAACAGCGACACCTTTCCGTCATATCCATCAGGCGCTTTCAGCTCATGCCCCTCAAAACATGTGTACGGCGGTACTGCCGTGTACACCTTGCTGCGCGAGAGCACGACAAGCGTGTCGCCCTTAACGGTCATGTCCGTGCCCCTGTCTCCACTGCCGAAAGGTGCGGGAATCCCGCTCCAGCGGCCGTTATCGAGGCGGTAGACATTGAACGGCGACATGGCAAACAGCGTTCCTGACGGGGTCTTGACTACGGCACGTATATTCCTTGCATCGGCACCTTCGGGCATTCCTGCCGAGAAATCGCGGAAAGACTCTGCCGTACTGTCCGTGGCAAATATCCCTCCAGCACCATACACGAGGACACTGTCCCCTACTGCCAGCGTTCCGCGAAGCAGTCCGTTGTTCCATCTCTCAAAGCGGAACGACTCAGGCAGACAGTTTCTGCTGACATTCATATTGCCATACCAGTGGCGATGGTTAAGCACTATGCCCGAGACGGCGAACATCAGCATAAAGAAACAAAACGCTATGCCAAGCCATTTATGGCATTTTCTCCAACTGCTTTTCTTCATTTTCATATCCATGTATCATGTTTACACAGCCACAACGGCAAAAGACGCAGGCCCAGCGGCAGCGCCCCTGTCCCTGTCATAAGACCCTCCCGTTACGGCAGAAGCAGTGCAAAGGTAGCGACATTTCATGATATGTACAATACTTAAAAACAAGTATTTGTTGCTTTTATTCGTTTTTTCTTTGTAACTTTGCACCGTCATCACCTGCCGACGACAGCAGGACGACAGGCCTAAGACTGGAGACGGCGACAAAAACCGCAGACATCAGCTTGCAGAGACGCTCCGGCAAGGCCTCACATCATAACAAGACAATAGCACGTGAGTTACACAAACCCTATACTTGAACTTGAAAAACAGAAGCGGCTCCTCCAACTGGAGTATGAGGCGGAACGGGAAGCGTTCCGCCAGCAGACGGAGGCGCAGGGCATAGGACGGAAGATGAAACGCGGAGAGGCCTGGTGGCCGCTGCAGACAGGAAAGGCTTACTACAACTCGCTGAACCAGTATTGCATCGAGGTCTTCCGCAAGAAGGAGGACGATACGGAGCATAATTTCGAGTACGGACGCCCTGTCTGCTTCTTCACGCTCGACGCCGACAAGCCTTCATATCTGCCTTTCACCGCGACAGTATCCTTCGTAGACGGAGACCGCATGGTCATTTCGCTCAACGATGAGAGACATGCCGCCGAACTCCTGGGCAGGGATGGTCTCGGCGTGCAACTGAGTTTCGATGAGACAAGCTACCGTACCATGGCCGATGCCCTCGACCGTGTCATCCATGGAAAAGGCAACCGCCTGACATATCTCCGCGACCTATTCTACACGGACATGCCGGCACAGAAGTTCAAGTTCGAGAAGATACGCCTCCCATGGCTCAACCCTACACAGGAGAAGGCCGTCAACGAGGTGCTCACGGCAAAGGATGTGGCTATCGTCCACGGACCTCCAGGAACAGGAAAGACCACAACGCTCGTGGAGGCTGTCTTCGAATGCCTGCGCAAGGAAAGTCAGGTGCTCATCTGTGCGCAGAGTAATATGGCAGTAGACTGGATTGCCGAGAAGCTCGCAGACAGGGGTGTACCGGTCATGAGGATAGGAAACCCGACGCGTGTGAACGACAAGATGCTGTCTTTCACATACGAGAGACAATTTGAGAACCATCCCGACTACGACCAGCTGTGGGCGATACGCAAGGCTATAAGGGAACTCCGCGCTGGCAGAAAGCGCGGCGACCGCTCCTTCCATCAGAAGATGGACAGACTGAAGTCGCGTGCCACAGAACTGGAGATGCGTATCCGGCAGCAGCTTTTCGGAGAGGCTCGCGTGATAGCCTGCACGCTCGTCGGCAGCGCCAGCAGGCTCCTCGAAGGGCAAAGGTTCGGCACGCTCTTCATAGACGAGGCGGCACAGGCTCTCGAGGCGGCATGCTGGATACCTATCCGCAAGGCTACGCGCGTGGTGTTTGCAGGCGACCATTGCCAGCTTCCGCCGACAGTTAAGAGCCCAGAGGCCATGAAGGGCGGACTGGGCGTGACGCTCATGGAGCGTATCGTGAGAAACAAGCCCGAGGTTGTAACGCTCCTGAAAGTGCAATACCGCATGAACGAGGAGATAATGAAGTTCTCCTCCGACTGGTTCTATCATGGGCAGGTGGAGTCTGCGCCGGAAGTCAGGAACCGCTCCGTACTCGATTTCGACATCCCGATGCTGTGGATAGACACGGCAGACATGGCTTGCCATGAGGAGTTTGTAGGGGAAAGCTACGGCAGGGTCAACAAGACGGAGGCCCGGCTGACACTCGCTGCCCTGCAACTGTACTTCGACAAGATAGGCAAGGAGCGCATACTGAGCGAGAAAATCGATGCCGGCATCATCTCGCCTTACCGTGCACAGGTGCAGTATCTCCGTCAACTGCTCCGCAACGAACCGTATTTTAAGCCCTATCGCCACCTCGTCAGCGTGAACACCGTGGACGGTTTTCAGGGGCAGGAGCGCGATGTCGTGCTCATCTCCCTCGTCCGCGCCAACGATGAGGGTCAGATCGGATTCCTCCGCGACCTGCGGCGAATGAATGTGGCGATAACGCGTGCAAGAATGAAACTCATTATTCTCGGTGATGCTCCTACCATGACACGCCACCCTTTCTACAAGAAACTATATGAATATATTGACAATCTCTGACCTCACAATAGGCCATGACAGGAACATTGTAGCGTCTGCCCTCAGCGCACAACTGAAGGCAGGGAAGCTGACATGCCTCGCAGGAAGGAACGGTGTGGGCAAGTCCACTCTCCTGTGTACCCTTGCCGGATTCCTGCCTCCTATGCACGGGACTGTAGAATATGCAGGAAACGACAGCAATATCGTCATCTCTCCCGACCGCAAGGCACGTCATGATGCCGCCCTGCTGGCAAGGACTGTCAGCGTGGTGCTCACCGGACGTCCCGATGTCACGCAGATGACAGTCCGCGAAATCGTCAGCCTCGGACGCTCTCCCTATACCGACATGTGGGGGTCTCTGCACGACAGCGACAGGACAGTTGTGGAGAAATGCATGGAACGTGTGGGAGTGACTCATCTGGCAGAGCGTGATATAGAGACTCTCTCTGACGGTGAATGTCAGAAGGTGATGATAGCGAAGGCTCTTGCACAGGAGACACCTGTCATACTCCTTGACGAACCGACGGCTTTCCTTGACTATCCGTCAAAGGCGGAGACCATGCGCCTCATGAAATCCATCGCCTCCGGAGACTCTGACGGCAAGGGACTGGCACAGGGAGTGTTGCTCTCTACACATGATATGGAGATGGCTCTGAGGCTCGCCGACGAGATCTGGCTCATGACACAGGACCGCCGGTTGCTCTGCGGCACACCCTCCGAACTTGAGAAAAGCCTCATCAAGGAGCAACTCAAGATAAGTTTCTGAAAAAGATGGCAGAAAAAAACATCCCAGAGCCCATAATCCAAAACCGACTTCCTACTACCTGACGCCAAATAGCCAGCCCCTATGCCGACTATAACGGGTATTCCGGCTATACTACCAAACTACTGAACAACAAAAACACCAACCAACTGACCAATGAAACGACTGGCAACATCAATCTTCTGCACAGCTTTCCTCACACTGTCTGTCACAGCAGGCAACGGCATATGGAAGAGTGCAGCTCTCGACACGGATATCAAGTACAAGACGACAGAGGCGAAAAGTCCTGCCAAGGACAAGAGTGGAAAGCTCATGACTGTAGTGTATCTCGAGAACCTCTCATGCCCGAAGATAGGACAGAACTCCATTCAGGAGGATGTAGACTGGCTTCTCGGACAGGGATACCAGGTCATCGAGCTCGATTATGCCCACGACAGGAATGCCGTGTCTCCAAACATCAACAAAGACATCATAGCCATCAACGCCGCCATGCGCAACGGCTCGTTCTGCGGAAGCACGGACATCTCCCAGGACCGCGCATACATCCTCTTTGAAGGCTACCGCATACTGCGCGATGTAAGCTATTACCTTGACGACAAGGAGGTGTACAATATGGCTGCGGCAAACGACTCCATGTACATGGATATCGTATATCCTGCCAACCCGAAGACACCTGTACCTGTCGTCCTCTCCTTCTCCTACAGCAACAGCTGGTACGGCAACACCAGCAAACGCATGTTCATGCCTTATCATTGGGCGGCATTCAACGACTCGTTTGTAGAGGGAGCGCCGGCTGTAGGGTGTGCATGGGCGATAGCCGACCACCCGAAATACTGCGACTGGGGTAACGGTAAATACCAAGGAGGGGCAAACAAGTCGCTCGGAACGATAGAGGTCGCTGCCGACGCCGCACGCAAAGTGCGCTCTGCAGTACGTACCGTCCGTGGTGTAGGCAAGACCATCGGGCTCGGCACTAATGTCGCCATATACGGCTTCTCAAGAGGCTCTACGGCTGGCTCGCTTGCCATCGGCGACAAGCCGTTTGACGAATGGACAGTGACAGACAGGGGACGGTTTCCTGAAGAGAGCAGCCATGTGCAGGCGGCATTCCTCGGTCCTGGCGTCTTCGACTACAGCCTGATGAAGAAAGACTCACGGGAATACACCAACATGACAGCCTATTGCAACTCCACAGCAGACCCTAAGGCAACATGGGCACAGCAGGGCGGAGCGCTCGCCGTAAGCAGCAACAGGACAGCACCGACATTTCTCTTCTACAACAGTGACGATGATGCCAACTACGGCATACAGACCACCAATCTCATCAGCATCTTCAGCAGCAATGGTGTCACCTATGAACTCCTGAAAGACTATGGCAAGGGACATTCCGTGCCACAATCAGCTGAGCATCTCAGCATGATGTACACCTTCCTCACACGCCATATATCCTGCCCTACAGGCATTGCCGATATCATGAGCATGGCAGGAAAAGACACGAAGGGTGTATACAGCCTCAACGGGACATATCTCTCCAATACGACAGATTCTCTCCCTCACGGCATATATATCGCACAAGGAAGGAAGATAGTCAAGTGAGTCGGTAAGGCAATCGGATAACTTGACAACTTTTGGTCTATTAGACCACAATATATAATAATGCATATCGGGCTGAGCTCCATTATAAGGAACTCAGCCCGATGTGTGTTTACATTATAAGTACTTTGGATATTTTACACAGGTACTTATTCTATAGGGAAGAAAACTTTTTCAATGTTGTCTTATAAAAAAAGATGGATAGAGTAATGCTTTATTACTGCTATAATCAATCCTAAGACAACAGCATTAACAAGTATGACAGGAACGGCTTTCTTTTCAGATTTAGCAATCATAACTACCATTGGCAGAGCCATCATAAATGATATGAGCGGACCAGCTACGAAGTCGCTTACAGTCAGTTGGGGAAGTGTGGTGTTAAAGATGATGAATGTTACCACTACATATTGCAGGAAAGCAGACCAACAGTTTGCTTTATCCATTTTCTTCAAAAACATGGGGAGGGCGTCAATAGCTCCGATTACCATTCCGATAAGGATTGTAAATAATAATTCCATTGTCATTTAAGTTTATGATACAACAACACTACGTTAATTAATATAAGTAGATATGTGTCGTCGCGATATTTTACATCAGTCCTATCCAGCGGAGGATATCATTGAAATTGGCGACAAGCATGAGGAGGAGCAGGAATCCCATGCCTATATTCTGCGCTATCTGCTGGAAACGGAGACTTGGGGTCTTTCCCGTCACCACCTCCATGAGGAGTATGAGAATATGCCCGCCATCAAGTCCAGGGATAGGGATGATGTTCATGAAGGCAAGGATTATGGACAGGAACGCCGTCATACGCCAGAACATGTTCCAGTCCCATACAGGAGGGAACATGGAACCTATCGCCCCGAATCCTCCAAGACTCTTCGCGCCATCGGCAGAGAAGAGGTATTTCAGGTCGCCGACATATCCTCCGAGGACATCAAGACCGTAGCCTATGCCTGCCGGGACACTCTCAAGGATGCTGTACGACTTATGTGTCGGCTCGTAATATGAGTATATGTTGCTCTCTATGACACCGAGCTTGAGCTCAGGAGTCATCACTACCGTCACAGTATCCGCTACAGCGGAAGCCAACGGCTGATGCACGGAGGCGGCAGGACTGAGCGTAGAGGAGGCGTTGCGTGCCACGACAAGTTTTACAGTACGTATGGCAAGGCTGTCCTTTGCGGTATTCGCCGCCATCATCCTGTCATCAAGCACACCCACCTGATAGTGGTATTCGTTCCAGGAGTCTATCTGCTTGCCGTTTACGGCCAGTATCTTGTCGCCTTTCCTTAACCCTATCTTTGCCGCAGGAGTGCCTGCCATGACGCTGTCTATGTCGCACGGCACAAGAGGGCGCACGAATACAGGGTCGGACTTCAGCATACTGAGGAGATCAAGCTCGCCGGGGAGAGCGACAGACGTCTCCTTTCCGTCACGCATGACATACGCCTGCTGTGCCGTAGCGAGGTCGCGGAACATGTCTGTAGAGAACTCGCGGAACTCGCCCTTGTCTGTTCCGAGGAGGATATCGCCGTCCTTGAAACCAAGAGCCTTTGCCGAAGAATTGAACTTCATGCCGCCTTTCATGTCCTTCAGGGCTATATAGTCCTCGCCCCAGGTGTAGAATACGGCAGAATATATTATCAGTGCGAGGAAGAAATTGACCATCACGCCGCCTGCCATGATAAGCAGACGCTGATACGCCTTCTTGCTTCGGAACTCCCAAGGCTGTACAGGCTTTTTGGCAAGGTCCTCGGCAGACTGTGTCTCATCTACCATACCGTCTATCTGACAGTAGCCTCCGATAGGGAGCCAGCCGAGGCCATACTCAGTGCCTGCCTCTTCATTATATTTCTTGTTGCCGTCCTCGCCACGCTCGGTGATAAGCGGTTTGCCTATGAGCTTGCGCCACCAGTTGTCGTAGGAGCTCCATATATGGAACTTGAAGTTGGCGAAGATATAGAAGCGTGACACACGTGTCTTGAAGAGTTTGGCGAAGAAGAAGTGTCCTCCCTCATGGAGCGCAACGAGAATCGTTATCGAGAGAAGAAACTGTAATGTCTTTATCAGGAATGTTTCCATTGGATGCGGTTATATGTTTTTGCGGTTATGCGGTTATACGGATATTACACGGTTTTACGGTGATTGGTATTGGGTTGACAGTCTGAATAGCCGAAATGGCCGAAATAGGAACCGACAGCCACTGCCCCACAACCCTCTTTTTCCGTTTTTGTACCGTTACTGTTCTTTTTTTCACCTTACTGTTAAGGTCAAGGTCCTTGTTTCACAGCAGTGATGCTGCTATGCGGCGTGCCTCAGCGTCGGACATCAGGTAGTCGTCGAGTGACGGACTCTTGACGAATGTCGCACGCTGCATCGTCTCGGCGATGATGTCCCCCATCTGCAGGAATCCGCACTTGTCCTTTCGGAAAGCCTCGTTTACGACTTCGTTGGCAGCGTTCACGATGCACGACATGTTGCCTCCCATGCGCAGAGACTCGTAAGCCATGGCGAGACAACGGAACTTCTCCATGTCCGGTTCGAAGAATTCCAGCGGTTGCTTGAACAAATCAAGTCTCTCTCCAGAAAGATGAAGGCGCTGAGGGAAAGAGAATGCGTACTGTATCGGCAGGCGCATATCAGGCACACCGAGCTGAGCCTTGACGCTACCGTCAGCATATTGCACGGCAGAGTGTACTATTGACTGCGGATGCACAAGCACCTGGATTCTGTCAGCGTCCACGCCGAAGAGCCATCTTGCCTCTATAACCTCGAAGCCCTTGTTCATCATGGAAGCCGAATCGATGGTGATTTTCGCTCCCATGTCCCATGTCGGATGCTTCAGTGCGTCGGCGGCAGTGACGGTTCTCATCTCTTCAAGAGTATGGTTTCTGAACGGTCCGCCCGATGCCGTGAGGAGAATCTTCTCAACCTCCGAGTCGGCATCGCCCACAAGACTCTGGAATATCGCCGAGTGTTCAGAGTCTACAGGGAGTATCGGGCTATGGTATTCCTGTGCCAGCCTCATGATAAGTTCGCCTGCAACGACAAGAGTCTCCTTGTTGGCAAGACATATCTTCTTATGCGCCTTTATCGCGCGGATTGTCGGTTTAAGGCCGGCGAAGCCCACCATGGCAGTGAGCACCATGTCTATCGGTTCCGCCTCGACAATCTCCTCCAGAGCCTCCGCACCGGCATACACCTTGATGTCCGGACAGTCGCTGAGCAGAGAGCAAAGCTTTCCGTGAAGGTTCTCATCGGCAATGACCACCGCGGCAGGCTTGAACTTGCGTGCCTGCTCGGCAAGCATCTCCACATGCCTGTATGCCGTGAGGCAGTATACCTCATAGAGGTTGCTATGCTCTTCTATGACTTCCAGCGCCTGTGTGCCGATAGAGCCAGTAGAGCCGAGTATGCATATTTGCTTTTTCATTATACGGTTTTACGATTATGCGGTTTTACGGTTATGCGGATATTGCACGGTTGTGCGGTTTTACTGATATTATAAGGTTTTGCGGTGATAGCCGGAATAGCCGTGATAGCTGGAATAGAATATTATTCGTCCATATCAAGAAGCCCTTCCGGGACAGCCACGGTCACCGTGCGGTTCTCCGTGTCTACATCCACTATCAGCTCTTCGGGAGCAGGAATGAGGCTGCCGTTATCCATTTCAAACAGGATATTCTCCGTAGCATCGTCCACAAACTCTATTGTCCCTACCCTTCTGCCGGTATTCGCGTCCACAAGTGAGTATCCCACGAGCTCCGCGTAGGTAAGGTCGTGCTCCACCTCATCGGCGAGCGAGCGTGGGAAAAACACCTCACAGCCCGTCAGTTTGCGGACTTTCTCCGAAGAGTCCATGTCACAGAATGTCACAAGAGCTATCTCATCGCTCTTGAAACGGTATTCCTCCATGAAGAAAGGCACGAGTATCCCGTCAACACGCAGCACGAGATAGTCTGCCCCCACGCGGTCAAACACATCGTCGTCCACCTGCACCTGCACCTCGCCCTTCACTCCGTGAGGCTTGCCCACACGGCCTATTCTGTAAACGTCAGAGTCCTTTATCATCTGTCTTCCTGTATTTGTACCTTTCCTCTGGCAATGTCCTCATCGCCCTGGCGCGGCAATGTCACTGGCGCGTAATCCTTGCACCGAGAGCATTGAGACGCTGCTCGATGTTCTCATATCCACGGTCTATCTGTGCGATATTGGCAATTCTCGAAGTGCCGTCTGCCGTCAAGGCGGCGATAAGCAGTGCTATTCCGGCACGGATGTCCGGACTTGTCATCCTTCCCGGTCTCAGTTTCTTCGTGTGGTTAAGTCCCACGACCACCGCACGGTGAGGGTCACAGAGGATGATGTTCGCTCCCATATCTATGAGTTTGTCGACAAAGAACAGTCGCGATTCGAACATCTTCTGATGCACCAGTACCGAACCGTTTGCCTGTGTCGCCACGACGAGCAGCACACTGAGCAGGTCGGGCGTCAGTCCGGGCCACGGGGCGTCAGACAAGGTCATGATGGTGCCGTCCATGAACGAGTCCACCGTGAATGTCTCATGCCTCGGAATGAAGAGGTCATCGCCCTCCTCCCTGACATCTACGCCGAGACGGCGGAATGCCTCGGGTATTATCCCGAGATTCTCTATTGACACATCCTTTATCCTTATGCCGTCGCCAATCATCGCCGCCATGCCTATGAACGAGCCTACCTCTATCATGTCGGGCAATACACGGTGCTCACAGCCATGGAGACTCTCCACGCCCTTGATGTGCAGGAGATTGCTTCCTATGCCAGAAATGTCAGCCCCCATATTGTTGAGCATACGGCAGAGCTGCTGTATGTACGGTTCGCAGGCGGCGTTGTATATGGTAGTCTCACCCTCAGCCATGACAGAAGCCATGATGATATTTGCCGTTCCCGTCACGGAAGCCTCGTCAAGGAGCATGTGACAGCCCTTGAGACGCTCTCCGCGGAGCTCGTAGACATCCCTGCCCTCCACATGACTGAACTCCGCGCCGAGCTTGTTGAAGCCAAGGAAGTGTGTATCGAGGCGACGGCGTCCTATCTTGTCGCCGCCCGGCTTTGCCACGGTAGCCTTGCCGCAACGTCCGAGCAGAGGCCCGATCATGAGCACCGAGCCACGCAGGGAGGAGCATTTCCTTACGAAATCGTCGCTCCCGAGATAGTCGAGGTTAAGGCTGTCGGCCTGGAATGTGTATCCGTTGCGCGAGTGCTTGGTGACCCTCACGCCGATATCCGTGAGCAGTCTTATGAGATTGTTCACGTCAAGGATGTCAGGGATATTGTCTATGCGCACCGGCTCTGCCGTGAGAAGCGAGGCGCAGACGACCTGCAGGGTCTCGTTCTTCGCGCCCTGAGGCACGATGGTTCCTTTCAGCGGATGTCCGCCCTCTATTACGAAAGTATCCATATTTGTGGTAGGTTCTGTCTGTTAAGTATGTGGAGATGTTGCAGCCTGCTACTGCTTGCCCCTCTTCTTTTTCGGTTTGCCCTTCTTTGAGGCATTGCTCTCTATGGCGAAATAGTCCAGCTTCACTTTCTCCGGGTCAAGCTGTATCGCGCCGTCGGTAAAGTGTGCTATGTCGGAGAGTATGCGTTCGTTGTCAGGGATGGCGCTTCCGTGCTGTATGACGTCACGCTTCATCTGGTTGGCGATGACGCGGCACGCTTCGTCGCGCTTCGCTCCCGGCGGCATACCCTTGATATGCTCCAGGGCCTGGAACACGAGACTGCCGTAGTGTCTTACCGGTATGCGTCTTTTAGGGTAAGGCATAGGCTCCGGGTGACAGGAGATTTTCCTTGCGGCAGATATGTCGTAAGGATAGTCTATGTCAAGGCTGAAGTCGCACATTATGGCGAGATGGTCCCAGAGTTTCTGCTTGTAGTCGGGTGTCTGGCGTATCTCGGGGTGCATGAGTTCCATCGTCTTCACGATATTCTCCGCACACCGCTGGCGGTCGCTGCGCTGTTCCATGGCCATGCACTGACGTATCATCGTATGCACGCAGCGTCCGTATTCCGGCATCCTCATGCGTTCACGCTGTGTATTGTAATCCAATCCTTCAAGGTTCATAGGAGTCGTTTTGGTTTTAATGCAACAAAGTCCTTCAGATAGAAAGGCACGAAATATGCCACATCCTCCGTCTCGCCCTGTATCATACGCCGCTCGGCGAGAGGGAACATGTTCTTCGCCAGCGGCTCTATGCCTTCCAGGAGATGCGCGTTAGGATGGTTTATGGTCTCCATGCACTTCGCCGCGCCGTTGCCGAAGAAATATACGGGATGGCTGTCAAGATGCTCGCGGTAGGTCTCCGCGTCGACCACATCGGCCTGCACAGGGCGTACAGGGCGCAGGGCGCGGTCGTAAATCCCGGCATACACCTCCATGCGGCGCGCGTCGAGCATAGGGCAGAGGAGCGCATCCTCAGGGAGGTCGTCATGTTTCAGCAGCACCGGCACGCAGAGGAGCTCGAGTGTCGGCACGGCTATGAGCGGTATGTCAAGCCCGTAGCATACGCCTTTGGCCATGGATACGCCGATACGCAGACCGGTATACGAGCCGGGGCCCATCGACACGGCTACGGCATCGACGGGAATGGCATGGCTGTCGGCAAAGCCGAGCGCGCTGTCAACGAATGTTCCGAGTCTCTCGTTGTGGCTGGGACCCGTGCGGTCCTCCTCGGAGTATATGCACTGGCCGTTCTCGCTTATCGCCACGGAGCACACATCGGTGCTTGTTTCTATACTTAGTATACAGGACATTTTTTCGCAAAATACTTAAATATTCTGCAAATTTACTACTTTTTTCGCAAATAATTTGTACTTTTGCATAAATTTAACGTACAACAGAAGAAAATGATACAATCCATGACAGGTTTCGGAAAGGCAACCGTAACCTTTGAGAACAAGAAAATCAACGTCGAGGTCAAGTCGCTCAATTCCAAGAACCTTGACCTTTCGACACGCATCGCCCCACTCTATCGTGAGAAAGAGATGGAAATCCGCCAGATGATATCCGAGAGGCTGTCACGCGGAAAGGTGGATTTCTGCATCTGGATAGACAAAGACGAGACCGTGGCGGCCACTCCCGTGAATGCCGAGATGGTGGACTTCTACTACCAGCAGCTCAACAAGATAGCCTACGAGAAGGACATCTCGCTCAGCATGGACTGGTCTACTATCCTGCGGCTCCCCGATGTCCTCAGCCGCAACGAGGTGGAGACTCTCGGCGAGGAGGAGTGGGCATGTGTGCGCAAGGCCATAGAGAGCGCACTGGCACAGCTTGTTGACTTCCGTGTGCAGGAGGGTGCCGCACTCCAGAAGAAGTTCCTCGAGAAGATAGACAACATAGCACGCCTGCAGAAGGAGCTCGAGCCATACGAGCAGAGCCGTGTGGAGAAGATACGGCAGCGCATCACCGACAACCTGAAGCTCATACCCGACGTGGAGTATGACAAGAACCGTCTCGAGCAGGAACTTATCTACTACATCGAGAAGCTCGACATCTCCGAGGAGAAGCAGCGTCTGACAAACCACCTGCAGTACTTCCGCGACACGATGCTCCTCGACGAGCCTATAGGCAAGAAGCTCGGATTCATCGCGCAGGAGATGGGACGCGAGATAAACACCACCGGCTCCAAGAGCAACCAGGCGGAAATGCAGAACATCGTGGTAAAGATGAAAGACGAACTGGAACAGATAAAGGAGCAGGTGCTCAACGCACTGTAAACACTCAAGACCACAACCCACAAAGTCCCGATTAAGCGAGAGCAGAGCCAAACTTGCTTGAGCTATGCCAAGTGAAAGGGACTTCGAGCGAAGCTCAACCAAAACCCAACACCCATGGAAAAAGGAAAACTTCTTATATTCAGCGCACCGAGCGGCTCGGGCAAGTCTACCATAGTGCAGTGGCTCATGCAGGAACATCCCGAACTGAACATGCACTTCTCCATCTCGTGTACCACGCGGAAGCCGCGCGGAACGGAGCAGAACGGCGTGGAATACTTCTTCCTCACACCCGAGGAGTTCCGCGAGAAGATTGCCCGTGACGAGTTCGTGGAGTACGAGGAGGTGTACACCGACAAGTTCTACGGCACGCTCAAGTCGCAGGTGACAAGCCAGACAGACAACGGCGACAACGTCGTCTTCGACATCGATGTCAAGGGCGGATGCAACATCAAGCGCCAATACGGCTCTCAGGCTCTCAGCATCTTCATCCAGCCGCCGTCAACAGAGGAGCTCCGCCGCCGTCTCACAGGACGCGGGACAGACGCTCCCGAGGTGATAGAGCAACGCCTTGCAAAGGCCGAATACGAACTTTCGTTCGCCCCAAGGTTCGACACTGTGGTCGTCAACGATGACCTCGAGACTGCCAAGCAGGAGACTTTGGAGAAGATACGCAAGTTCCTTGCCGAGTAATGTATAACACACTGGTATACAGTACGTTGTAAAGAACCCTGCAAAAGGGTGACCTTTCACCCCTTAAAGGGTGACACTTTACATTGCGAAAGGTCACCCTTTGCTCCATGAAAGGTCACCTTTTGTGACTTAGTCGTATGGTTGCTCCGTCGTTTGGTAATTTGTTACAGCGATGATTCAGGCTACAGCGACTATAACGCTTGTAAGGTTCTGCCACACGGAAGGTCGCTTTCAACAAATCCGTCCGGCACACCCTCACCGCTAATGTAGGGACGTACCGTGGTGCGTCCGGCATGCGTGGAACGCATAGCAGTTCGAGACATTAAGAAACAACAATGCGTGTACTTGGCGTTTTACGCCTCTTGAGGGACGCAACATGGCACGTCCCAACATTTTACGCACTACAATAACCACACAACCCACGACCTATAACCGACCGACATACAGGAAAATCGGGCTATTCGGAGGCACATTCGACCCCATACACCTCGCCCATACAGCGCTCGCCAAGGCCTTCTTCCGACAGCTTGCACTCGATGAGGTATGGTTTCTCGTCACGCCGCAGAATCCATGGAAGACGGACAGCACGCTGTCTCCTGACGGCGACCGCCTCCAAATGGCGCGCCTCGCGCTTGAAGGCGAGGAGGGACTGGCGGCCTCCGACTATGAGTTTCATCTCGAGAAGCCGTCCTTTTCCTACCGCACGCTGAGACATCTCCGCGAGGATTTCCCCGATACGGAGTTCACACTGCTCATCGGCGGCGACAACTGGGCGGCTTTCGACAAGTGGGCGGAGTACCGCGAGATTCTCCTCCATCACCCCGTGGCTGTCTATCCGCGCAACGGCAGCAGCCTCACCACCTCCAAGGCACTGGACGACATTGACTTCCGGCTGACCATTGTACGGCAGCCGCTACTGGACATCAGCAGCACGGATATACGCCGCCGTGTCAGGGAAGGCATGGATATAAAGGGGCTCGTCGCCCCTGCCGTGGCGGATTATATCCACAGAAACGGGCTTTACTCTGTGTAGAAGCAATGGTTGCAGGTCTCAGGTGGGCGGTTACAGGTTCCCGACTGTAGGTCTTGGGGCTATTCCGGCTGTCAGCCAAAGGCCTACAACCTGAAGTCCATAACCTCAAACTCTAAACAGACATCAATGAAAAACTGGAAACGCTGGCTTGACATAATCACCATACCGATAGTGAGAAACTCCGAGTTTCTTGTCTTCATGTTCGCCCTCGGCATCGTCTCCGCGACACTCTCCGTAGACTATGCCCACAAGGCGAAGCTCTACGAGTATGCCTGGGAAGAACTGTTCTTCTGCCTCTACGCCGTCTGCGCCGTGCTCGCCATTTTTCCGGGACGTCTCCGCGCCGTGGCAAGGGGCATCATCTACGCCGTGGCATATCCCGTGACCATTGTCGACATGTACTGCTTCGTGAAGTTCGAGACGACACTCAACCCCTCCATCCTCATGCTCGTCAACGAGACGGACACACGAGAGACTGGCGAGTTCTTCGCCGCATACCTGTCGCCGGACATCATGCTGACAAACGTGGGATGGCTACTCCTCGTGCTCCTCCTCCATATACTATGGTCTATACACAGGAAACTACGGCGCCCCGAAAGGCTCGTCATGCTGGAGACTGACGCCGTCGCCACGATAAAGAAGGCGCGTCCGCTGTGGAACATACTCACGGCAGTGTGCCTAATCATCTCCGGCACGGCATGCTTCCCCAACCTGAAAAGCCTCCACAGCCTCATGTCGCAGAAGACAGTTGGCGACATAGAGCACAGACTTACCGAGAAAGACTGCGGCAAACAGTATCTCCCCATGTACCGTTTCGCCTTCAGTGTCTACGCCAACCACCTCGCGGCGAAGCAGATAGACATAATGCACGAGGTGGCGAAGACCGTCACCGTGGACAGCTGCCGATACACCTCGCCTAATATAGTGCTCATCATAGGCGAGGCTTACTGCAAGCGCCACGCCAGCCTCTACGGCTACCATCTGCCGACAACGCCACGCCAGGAGGCGATGATGAAGAGGGGCGAACTCGTGCCTTACACCGATGTCGTCACTCCATGGAATCTCACAAGCTATGTATTCAAGCATATCATGTCGACATATACCGTAGGAGACAAGGGCGACTGGTGCGACTATCCGCTGTTCGGCGAGATATTCCGCAAGGCAGGATACCATGTGACATTCCTCACAAACGAGTTCCTGCCTAAGGCTAAGCAGGCTGTCTACGACTTCAGCGGCGGATTCTTCCTCAACGACCCGGAGATGTCCGCAGCACAGTTTGATGCACGCAACGACCGCCTCCACATCTTCGACGAGGGGCTCCTTGACGACTACAAGGCAGTACAGGAACGGCGCGCTCACGACGGGGACACCCTCCAGCAAGGCAACCTCACCATCTTCCACCTCATAGGACAGCATCAGAACTACCGTGTGAGATGCCCGAAATCGAAGAAGCACTTCACCCTCGCCGACTATGACGACCGTGAGGACCTCCGCCCAAAATGGAAGAAGAACGTCTGCGACTATGACAACGCCACACTGTATAACGACTCCATCGTCTGTGAGATAACAAAGCTGTTCGAGAACACCAACACCGTGGTGATATACATGCCTGACCACGGCGAGGAGGTGCACTCGCGAGAACTGCCGCACTTCAGCGGAAGGATGCACTCCACGACCATAACAGAGCGTCTTGCACGGGAAGAGTTCGAGATACCGTTCTGGATATGGGCATCGAAGTCTTACCGCACGTCCCATCCCGAGATATGGCAGACCATCAAGTCGTCCGCAAGCAAGCCGTACATGACCGACGCCCTGCCCCATCTTCTCATGTATCTTGCAGGCATAGAGTGCAGATACTACCGTGACGACCTCAATATCCTCTCGCCCGGATATAACGCCCGAAGGCCGCGAATCCTAAAGCATCAGACCGACTATGATGTCGTGATGAAGAGGAAAGGACAATAACCTTAACCCTGTCCATGACCTTAACGGTGCAAAAACCGAAACCCAAGACCCATAACCATATAACCCTTATTCCGGCTATCAACCAAAAACCATCAACCTATAACCCTAAACCAATCACCGCATAACCGTGATACATCCGTATAACCGTGCAATAACCGCAAAAACCGCATACAAACCGCAACAATGACCAATGACCTCATAACACGCCGCCAGTCGGCGGCGATGCGCGGGATAGCCATCCTCGCCATCGTACTGCACAACTACACACACTGGCTCGGTCCTATGGTGAAGGAGAACGAATACACCTTCTCTCGACACAATGTCGGACGGATGCTGTCGGAAGCGGCACATCCGTCATGGGACATCGTGGCACATCTGCTGTCGTTTTTCGGACATTACGGCGTGCCGGTGTTCGTCTTCCTCAGTGCATACGGCCTCGTTATGAAATACGAAGGCGGAGCCTCACACACCGCCACGCCACGGTCAGCCTGTAAGGAGGAGAGCGCATGGGCCTTCACTCGTAAGCATTTCAGGAAACTGTGGATAATGATGGCCGTGGGATACACAGCCTTTGTCCTCATGGACTACATGACGCCGGGACCGTACCGTTACACATTCTGGAACATTGTAGGACAGCTCGGCCTCTTCAGCAACCTCTATGCCGACCCAGACCATGCCATCTGGCCCGGACCATACTGGTATTTCGGACTCACGATGCAGCTGTATCTCGTCTACCGCTTCCTGATATATCCCGGCAAGACATCGCTTTGCGGATACCTTTCTGCACGATGGCGCGTGTATATCCCTGTCATCATCACCGCCGGGTGTATCGCTGTACAGCTCTCTCTCGACCCTATGGGCAAGAGCCTCAACTGGTTTCGTTATAACTGCTTCGGCAATCTGCCGGTCTTCGCCATGGGAGTGCTCTACGCAAGGATGGCGCGCCACAGGGAGACCTCACGCGCCATGTATGCCGCAACGGCACTTGCGGCGACACTGGGCGTGGCGGTATGCAGCCTTGACTTCACCTTATGGACCTTCGCACCGTTCTTCGTCTGCATCGGTTCGGCGACGATTGTCCGCGCATTGCCCGAGACTCTGCTGAGCCCCCTGGCATGGACAGGCGGCATATCGGCGGCAATGTTCGTGTGCCACCCTGTCACAAGGAAAGTGATAATCCCCATATCGCGCCACGGGGAGATATACGCCGGACTTCTGCTGTATATCGTGGCGACGATAATTCTCGCCATTATCTTCAGGAAAGTGACAGACATCGTCTCGGAATACATGAAGTGAAGACAGAAAACCGGATAACCTCACAACCACATAACCTTACGACCCCAAACCGCATAATCGTATAACCGCCTGACCGAATAACCGTACAACCGTGTAATATCCGCATAACCGCACAAAAACATGAAGACAAAAGACATCAGCCTTGCCGACATATCGCGCTTCCGTGCAGAGCTCATGGGAGTGGCGATGATAATCGTTGTGCTCTTCCACGTCTCACTGCCGCGCTCCGATGCGTTCTTCGGACTGAGGCGGATGGGCAATCTCGGAGTGGACATCTTCCTCTTCCTGAGCGGCATGGGACTATGGTTCTCATGGATGAAGACCACCATTTCCGATGCTCCTCTATGGAAGAAGTGGAAGGATTTCTACTGGCGGCGACTCGTGAGGATATACCCGGCATGGCTTGTGGTGGCATCCCTCTACTATATCCCCCGCTTCATGGGACACGAACAGCACACCACGGCGGCATGGATAGACCTCTTTCTCGACATAGCCATAAACTGGAACTTCTGGACACGTGACGAACTGACATTCTGGTACATACCTGCCACGATGATGCTCTATATCTTCGCGCCACCTTATATGCAGCTGGTGCACAAGCATCCCGTATTCCGCTGGCTTGTGGCGGGTATGCTCATGTGGTGCGTTGTGGTGCAGTATGTCACACCGATACACAACGCCGTGGGACACATCGAGATATTCTGGAGCCGCGTGCCGATATTCTTCCTCGGCATAAACATGGCGGAGAGCATCAGGAGGAAAGACACTGTAGACGGCACGGCGATATGGCTGACGCTGTTTCTCTTCACCCTCTCCCTTGCCTCCTGTGTATGGCTGGAGCAGTTCAGGCATGGCAAATTCCCGCTGTTCCTTGAGAGAATGCTCTACATCCCTCTCGCCGTGACGACGATACTGCTGCTCTGCAAGGCATTCTGCCATACACCTCAGTGGACAAGACGTTGCGCGGCATTCGTCGGGACGATATCCCTCGAGATGTATCTCATACACGTGGAGTTTGTCCTGCGTCCCGTAGAACGGCACCATCTCGGATACTGGCCCACATTCCTCATCATCATTGCCGTCGCCGTCCCTCTCTCATGGCTGCTCCATAAGGCAGTGTCCAGGGTGACAAAGATGCTCTCCCTGACATGAAAGCCCTGACATGCAGACAGCAGACCGACAAATATCAAGAAGAAAACCGATACATACCGAGAAGCATATTGATACATACTGAAAAAACAGACATCACATGAAAAGCATCATACGACTGACCCGTCCGCACCAATGGATAAAGAACGCCTTTATCTTCATGCCGATGTTCTTCGGCGGAGCATTGACAAATACGGCAAGCATCGTCAACACCCTTATCGCTTTCCTTGCCTACAGCTTCGCGGCATCGTCAATATACTGCTACAATGACATCATAGATGTAGAGGACGACCGCAGGCATTCAGAGAAACGCAAACGCCCTATAGCCTCTGGGGCGATAACCGTAGGACAAGGATATGCCATCATGCTGATGATGTTCTCCCTCTCCATGGCAATGGTATACACGCTCGGCGACAGGGCAACTGACTTGGGTTGCGTCATAGCCGCATACTATGTGCTCGACATAGCCTATTGCCGCCTGCTGAAAAGATACGCCATCGTAGATGTCTGCGTGCTGTCTTTCGGCTTCGTACTGCGTATCCTTGCCGGAAGCGCAGCGACAGGTATCACGGCATCCCACTGGCTTGTGCTCATGACTTTCCTCCTGACACTGCTCCTCGGCTTTGCGAAAAGGCGCGACGACGTCATGAGAATGATGAAGACCGGTGAGGCTCCGCGCCATAATACGCACAGATACAACCTCTCGTTCATCAACCAGGCGGTGACAATCACCGCGTCCGTGACCGTAGTGTGTTACATAATGTACACGATTTCGCCCGAACTGGCAGCGCGCCCGCACTCCGAATACATCTATCTCACTACCATTTTCGTCATCCTCGGACTGCTGCGCTACATACAGCTCGCCGAGGTCGACGACGCCACGGGCGACCCTACACGGCTCCTGTATAAGGACCGTTTCCTGCAGACGGTCATCATACTATGGGTGCTCTCCTACGTAATGATACTCTACGGAGGAGCGATACAACTGTAAAACAACATCGCTGACAGCATACAAAGACGGCGCAAGCTACGCGAAAGAACTTCGCAGACCGCAAGAAACAACATCGCAGACCACAAGAAAACATCCTACAGACTTGAAAAAGCTATTCGTTTCAGACTTTGACGGCACACTGACAACCGTCGATTCGATGATGTCCATCATCATCTTCCAGCGCGGAAGGCTCGGTCTTGCCCTTGCCTTGCTGCGCATAATGCCGTGGCTCGCACTGATGATGGCTCACCTTTATTCCAACCAAAGGACAAAGGAGCGGCTGCTGCACCACTGCTTCGGCAGGATGAGCAAGGAGGAGTTCGACAGCTTCTGCCAACAATTTGCCGATGCACACAGGCATATCCTCCGCACCGACCTTTACCAGCGGCTGAAGGAAGAAAAGAGGAAAGGCCATGAGGTGGTCATCGTCACGGCAAGCCCGGAGAACTGGGTGAGCCGTCTTGTGCCGGGATTCAAGGTGCTCGGCACGAAGATGGAATTCCATGAAAAAGGATTCACAGGCCGTTTCCTGTCACCGAACTGCTACGGACCTGAGAAGGTCTGCCGCCTGAAACAGGAGTATCCTGACCTCCATGAGCACAGGGACGAGCACTACATCACAGCATTCGGCGACTCGCGCGGTGACAAGGAACTGCTGGAGTTTGCAGATGAAGGACATCTGATAAAATAACCTTGCACACGGGATTCACAGGAAAAAAAAGACATCGATACCGAAAACACAATACAAAACCATAAAGACCACGAGGGAAAAACAGGCTCACCGTCCGTTTTTCCCTCGTTTCCTTCATATTGGTCTGTCACTTTTGGGGCAAGCAGACGCTTACGTTCTCCGCTTCAGACTGAACGCGAACTCCACGCCTCCGCCAGGCATTGCGCTTGCGGTGATATTGCCTCCGTGAAGCATCACAGCATTCTTGACTATCGCAAGTCCGAGACCCGTGCCGCCGAACGTCCTCCTGCGTCCCTTGTCTACCCTGTAGAAACGCTCGAAGATATGCGGTATGTGCTCCTCAGGGATGCCCGTACCGTTATCGGAAAGCCGGAAATGATACCAGTCCTTGTCCTCCACGCAGCGGATGACGATGGCAGTTCCCTCGCCCGAATAAGCTATGGCGTTGTCTATAAGATTGCGGAAGATGGAATAAATCATCGACGCGTCACCCATGATAGGCAGCGTGCTGCCGAGCGTATTGGTGATGGTCATGTGGCGTTCCGCCAGCTGCAGCGCCACCTCCTGCTGTATATCGTGGACTATCGCGGCAATGTCCGTCACCTGCATGTTCAGCGTATGGAGCACCTCGTCCATACGGTTCAGCGACGATATGTCCTGCACGAGCTGCGCCAGCCTCTCGCTCTGCGCGTAGCAACGCCTGAGGAAATTGTCGCGCTGCTCCTCCGTGATGTCCGGATTGGCGAGGATAGTCTCCAGATAGCCGTGGATGCTCGCCACAGGAGTATTCAGTTCGTGCGAGATATTCTGCGTCAACTGGCGTTTCAGGCGCAGCTTGTCCTCCTGGCTTTCCTGCAGACGCTTGTACAGAAGGACGATATTCTGCGATATCTCCCCCAGTTCCGTGTCAGGGAAAGCCGCCGCCTCACGCTCCGCATCGTAGTTCTCACCGCTGCCGGCAAGCGTCGCGAACCGCCTCAGCTGTGCTACCGACTTGCCCAGACGGCGCGTATACAGCCAGAAGACCACCATGATGAAGATGCTTGCGACAAGCGTCATGCCAATCGGTGTCATGTCAGCGCGCAGATATTCCTCCAGCTCGAAGTCGTAAGGCAACGCCGTCCTCACGATGAAGCCTTGTTGCGGGAAATATGTCGCGGCATAGAAATAGTTCCCGTTCATGGTGTCCGAGTGGCGGTTTATCTCAAAACCCTCGCCAGAGACGAGAGCTCTCTTGACCTCAGGACGCTCCAGATGGTTGGCCATGGAAGAGTAAGGATGCGGCCCGTTGTCGTACAAGACCTTGCCACGGGTGTCGAGCAGCGTGATGCGCAGTCCGCGCAGAGGATGGTTTCCGACGTATGCCGTGAGCACAGAGTCCTTCAAGCCTCCCGTGCCGGCGATGCTTTCCGCCAGCTGATGGTTGTAGTCCTTCAGGCGAGTGTGCAGCAGTCCGATCTTGAACTGCTTCTCCCTCTGGTACTGATAAGATATGAATCCCGCCACAAACACCGAGAACAGCATGAGCACGGTGATGAAAAGCTGGCGGCTGAGTGATGTTGTATGTCTCATTGTATTCCTCCTTCCCGTCATTTGTCAAACGAATATCCGTATCCCTGACGTGTTCGGATACGGTCGCCATAATGTCCTATCTTCTTTCTCAGACGCGTTATGTTTACGTCTACCGTACGGTCGAGCACATAAACGTCGTCATCCCATACACGTGAGAGTATGTCCTGACGCGAGAATACCCTTCCGGCGTTGCCGGCAAGGAGCAGGAGTATCTCAAACTCCTTCTTCGTCAGCGCCACGTCAGCGCCGTCAACGGTGACGCGCTTGGCGGCAGTATCTATGAAGAGACCTTCAAAGGATACCGTCCCCGCCATACCTTCACGGCGCGCGACGGCAGCGTTTCCGGAACGGCGCAGCACCGCCTCAACACGCGCCGCCACCTCCCTTATCCTGAAAGGCTTGGTGATATAGTCGTCGGCTCCCATCGAGAGCCCCTTCACGGTGTCGTCCTCCTTGTCCCTTGCCGTTATGAATATTATAGGTATAGAAGCCGTCTCCCTGCGGCGTTTCAGCATGGCGGCAAGAGCCATGCCGCTGATTTCGCCCATCATGATGTCAAGCAGCATGATGTCGTACGAGGCGAGGTCAAGGTCGAGAGCCTCCTCTGAGGAGGCTGCGGTGTCCACTTCATACCCTTCCTTCTCGAGGTTGAACTTGAGAATCTCTCTCAGATCCTCCTCATCATCGACAACAAGTATTCTACGTTTCATCATATATTCCTGTTTTTTACACGGTGCAAATTTACATCGTTTTTCACGAAAACAAGCGTTCCGGACATTACATTTACGTTACATTTGCATAAGTCACGACTTCCTGAAGCCGTATTCACCGTATTGTAGCACTATTGTAACAGTTTCGTAACAACAGCAGAGTAACTTTGCAACGGGAACAAAACACAACAATATGGAAATGATTTTCTTAGGACTTGTAGTCTCTCTCTTTGTCCTCGCGACATTCGACCTCATGGTAGGCGTGAGCAACGACGCCGTGAACTTCCTCAACTCTGCCATCGGAGCAAAGGTGGCGCGGTTCCGTACGGTGATAATCGTGGCATCTCTCGGTGTTCTTGCAGGAGCCCTTCTCAGCAACGGCATGATGGACATCGCCAGGCACGGCATCTTCCGCCCTGAGATGTATTCGTTCGAGAACCTTATGTGCATCTTCCTTGCAGTGATGGTCACCGATGTCATACTGCTCGACATCTTCAACAGCCTCGGTATGCCGACATCCACGACGGTATCGATGGTCTTCGAACTGCTTGGCGGCACGTTCGTGCTGGCATTGCTGAAAATCGTGGCAGACGACACGGGCACACTGACCTTCGCACATCTTCTCAATACGGAGAAGGCCTTGTCGGTCATCCTCGGCATCTTCTGTTCCGTGGCGATAGCCTTCTTCTTCGGCACCGTGGTGCAATGGCTCACGCGACTTGTCTTCACCTTCGACTACCGCAGGCGTCTGAAATACTTCATAGGAGTGTTCGGCGGAGTGGCCTGCACAGCCATCGGCTACTTCATCCTCGTCAAGGGACTGGGGCAGGCGGCGTTCATGGACGGCGACATGAAGCAGTGGATTGCCGACAACACCCATGCCATCGTCATCGGCGGATTCGTATTCTTCACTGTGCTCATGCAGTCGCTCCACGCCGCAGGAGGCAATGTCCTGAAGCTGATAGTCCTTATCGGCACATTCGCCCTCGCCATGGCCTTCGCAAGCAACGACCTCGTGAACTTCATCGGTGTGCCGCTGGCAGGATACAGCGCATACAGCGATTTCGCCGCCAACGGCCACGGAGACCCGGACACCTTCATGATGGGCTCGCTCAACGGCAGTGCACATACGCCGTTCATCTTCCTGCTCGCCTCGGGTATGCTCATGATATACTCTCTCGCGACATCAAAGAAAGCGCGCAATGTGGTAAAGACTTCCGTGGACCTCTCGAGGCAGGATGAGGGCGAGGAGATGTTCGGTTCGTCGAGCGCGGCGCGGAGCATGGTGAGGTCGTTCAATACCGTCAGCGACGCCTGCGCAAGGGTCGTGCCGGCAAATATGCGGAGATGGATAGACGGACGGTTCAGCAAGGAGGGTGCGGTGCTGGAGGACGGTGCGGCATTCGACCTCGTGCGCGCCTCGGTAAACATAGTCCTCGCCGCCCTGCTCATCATCATGGGCACATCTCTGAAGCTCCCTTTGTCCACTACCTACGTGACATTCATCGTCGCCATGGGCACCTCCCTCGCCGACCGTGCATGGAGCCGTGAGAACGCGGTATTCCGCATCACGGGAATGCTCAGCGTCATCGGCGGCTGGCTCATCACTGCCGGAGCGGCATTTCTCGCGGCAGGAACAGTGGTGCTCGTGATGCATTTCGGAGGCATCGCCGCAATGATAGGCTTCGGAGTGCTCGCCATCGTGCTGCTCATAAGGAACAACATGCCACAGGACGGCAAGGACAGCGGCACCGACAGCGGACTGTTCCTGCGCAAGCTCATGCAGACTCAGGACAAGAAGGAGCGCTGGACACTGCTCAAAGACCATCTGCAGGCTGTCCAGACGGAGGCAATGGTGCATGCAGGGGCATGTTTTGACAATATCGTCAGCGGCATGATAAACGAGAATCTGAAACAGCTTCGCAAGGCTATAAGGCTGCTCGACCGTGACAACGACAGCAGGAAGAAGACGCGCCACAGGCTGCTGGTAGGCATGAGGAGCATAGACAGGACGCTCTCGCTCGAGAAGAACACATGGTTTCATCTCGCCATGAACGCCGACGAGCAGATCATCTACTGTCTGAAGCGCATGGCAACGCCGTGCAAGGAGCATGTCGACAACAATTTCACGCCACTCAACAACTCCCAGATAGCCGAACTTCAGCCGGTGAAGGAGCGTGTGCTCGACTTCATCAGGCGCGGCACGGAGGCGATAGAGCGCAACGATGTGGAGGAGATAGACCGTCTCCTCGCCGAGAAGGAGGGGTTCAAAAGGCATATCTCCGCCTTGAGGAAACGCCAGATGGACTATCTCCAGGAGCACGACTCTAACATCAACACCACGATACTCTACCTCAATATCCTGCAGGAGACACAGGAGTTCATCGCCTCGACAAGGCGTATCCTGCGAAGCAGCAAGAGATTCAACAACTAAAACCGTATCACACTGCAAGACAGCAGGATACGGACAACAAAACAGAAGGTCACCTTTCATCCACAGAAAGGTGACCTTTTGCCGTGCCAAGGGTCACCCTTTATGCTGCGAAAGGTCACCCTCCACCGAGCGAATAGCCAGTATTGCCGTTGGCGGGTTTTGGGGTTTTGGGGTTGATGGTTGTGGGTTTTGGGTTGTAGGTCATATAGTCGTTCTATTTCGGCTGTAACAGCTATTTCGGCTATAACCATCAACCCAAAACCTACAACCCACAACCATCGCCCATAAACCATAAAACCGCATTCTTAATTATTTTATAATTAAATAATTTCCTCATTCCATTTTTTTTTAGTATCTTTGCACGAAAATACGACATCCGCGCCCGTCCATGCGGAAGGCATGGCCCTCTGGCGGCAGAACCGTGGCGGACGAATGGCGGAACAAAGGATATAAAATACATTTTTTACTACATGGAAGAAATACAGAAAACAGAAGGCAACTACACAGGCAGCAGCATCCAGGTGCTTGAAGGTCTCGAGGCCGTGCGCAAAAGACCGGCGATGTACATCGGAGACATCTCCGAGAAAGGTCTCCACCATCTTGTCAACGAGACAGTGGACAACTCCATCGACGAGGCAATGGCAGGATACTGCACCGACATAGAGGTGACCATCAACGAAGACAACTCCATAACAGTGGAGGACAACGGACGAGGAATACCTGTCGACGAGCACCCGAAGCTCCACAAATCGGCACTCGAGGTCGTAATGACAGTGCTCCACGCCGGCGGCAAGTTTGACAAAGGCTCATATAAAGTCTCCGGCGGACTACACGGCGTCGGCGTCTCCTGCGTCAACGCCCTTTCCACACACATGCTCTCACAGGTATACCGCGACGGCAAGATTTATCAGCAGGAGTACGAGCAGGGCAAGCCGCTCTACCCCGTGAAGGTCGTCGGCGAGACCGACAAGCGCGGCACACGCCAGCAGTTCTGGCCTGACCCCACGATATTCACCACCACGACATACAAGTACGACATCGTCGCCACACGTATGCGCGAGCTGGCTTTCCTCAATGCCGGCATAAAGATTACCCTCCGAGACATGCGCCCTGTGCTCGACGAGAACGGCACTGTAGCAGAGGGATGGACACCGAAGGAGGAGGTGTTCCACGCCCAGGACGGCCTCAAGGAGTTCGTCCGCTACATAGACCAGCACCGCACACACCTCTTCAACGATGTCATCTACCTGAAGACAGAGAAGGCAGGAGTGCCTATCGAGGCGGCCATCATGTACAATACCGACTACTCCGAGCACATACACTCCTATGTAAACAACATCAACACCATAGAGGGCGGCACACACCTCACGGGATTCCGCATCGCCCTCTCGCGCTCGCTGAAGAAGTATGCAGACAACGACGACCAGATACGCAAGCAGATAGAGAAGGCGAAGATAGAGATAGCGCAGGACGACTTCAAGGAAGGTCTCACAGCTGTCATCTCCGTAAAGGTGGCAGAGCCACAGTTTGAGGGACAGACAAAGACAAAGCTCGGAAACTCGGAGGTCAACGGCGCCGTCCAGCAGGCCGTGGGAGAAGCCATGAACGACTACCTCGAGGAGCATCCTAACGAGGCACGCATGATATGCAACAAGGTCGTCCTGGCCGCTACAGCACGCGTGGCAGCACGCAAGGCACGCGAGAGCGTACAGCGAAAGAACCCGATGTCGGGAGGCGGACTCCCGGGAAAGCTTGCCGACTGCTCAAGCCGCGACCCTAAGAAGACCGAGATATTCCTCGTCGAGGGTGACTCCGCCGGCGGTTCGGCTAAACAGGGACGCGACAGACACTACCAGGCCATCCTGCCGCTGCGAGGCAAGATACTCAATGTGGAGAAGGTACAGTGGCACAAGGTCTTCGAGGCAGAGTCCGTAAACATCATCCTCCAGGCCATAGGCGTGAGGTTCGGACTGGACGGCGAGGACTCCAAGGAGGCTAATATCGACAAGCTGCGCTACGACAAGATCATCATCATGACCGATGCCGATGTCGACGGCTCGCACATCGACACGCTCATCATGACCCTCTTCTTCCGCTTCATGCCGAAAGTCATACAGGAGGGACATCTCTACATAGCCACTCCGCCGCTCTACCGCTGCTCTTACAAGGACAAGAAAGAATACTGCTACACGGAGGAGGACCGCCAGAGATTCATCGACAAATACTGTGACGGCAACGCCGAAGACACCAAGCTCCATACACAGCGATACAAAGGTCTGGGCGAGATGAACCCCGAGCAGCTCTGGGACACTACAATGAATCCAGAGACACGTCTCCTCAAGCAGGTCACAATACATAATGCCGCCAAGGCAGACGAGATATTCTCAATGCTCATGGGTGACGATGTGGAGCCGCGCAGGCAGTTCATAGAAGAGAACGCCACATACGCCAACATCGACGCGTAATGACAAGTGGTTTAGTCGTTTGGCTGTGCTGTCGTTTGGTTGACAGCTTCTATTAGGGCCATAGCAGCTATTCCTGCTATCAACTAAACGACAACACATCCAAACGACCTAACCACCAGACAACTGAACAACAAGCAACAAAACAACGTAAACAACAAAATAACCAAACAACAAATACATGGCAAAGAAAGCACTTCTGATGATTCTCGACGGATGGGGAATCGGCAAGCACGGCAACGGTGACGTCATCTTCAACACACCGACACCATACCTTGACTATCTCACAGCAGTATCGGCACACTCACAGCTACAGGCTTCGGGCGAGGATGTAGGCCTCCCTGACGGACAGATGGGCAACTCGGAGGTGGGTCACCTCAATATCGGTGCCGGACGCATAGTATATCAGGACCTTGTGAAGATAAACCGCGCCTGTGCCGACGGCTCCATCTCACAGAACCCGCAGGTCGTGGAGGCTTACAACTACGTGAAGCAGAACGGCAAGAAGCTCCATCTCATGGGTCTCGCCTCAAACGGCGGCGTACACTCCTCACTGGACCATCTCTTCAAGCTCATCGAGGTAGGCAAGGAGTTCGGACTGTCACAGCAGACCTTCGTACACTGCTTCATGGACGGACGCGACACCGACCCTAAGTCCGGCAAGGGATTCATCGAGCAGATTACGGTAAAATGCCAGGAGAACGATGCTAACATCGCATCCATCGTGGGACGTTTCTACGCCATGGACCGCGACAAGAGATGGGAGCGTGTGAAAGAGGCTTACGACCTTCTCGTCAACGCCGAGGGAAAGAAGGCCGATGATATGGTGAAAGCCATGCAGGAGTCTTATGATGAGGGCGTGACAGACGAGTTCATCAAACCTATTGCAAACGCTGCCGTAAACGGAAAAATCGAGGAGGGAGACGCTGTCATCTTCATCAACTTCCGCAACGACCGCGCCAAGGAACTCACACAGGTGCTCACACAGCAGGACATCCCTGAGCAGGGCATGAAGACCATCCCGGGACTCCAGTACTACTGCATGACACCTTACGACGCCAGCTTCACAGGCGTGAAAATCCTCTTCCCGAAGGAGAATGTGGAGAACACTCTCGGAGAATATCTCTCACAGCAGGGAAAGAAACAGCTCCATACGGCAGAGACAGAGAAGTATGCACACGTGACATTCTTCTTCAACGGCGGCAGGGAGACTCCTTACGAGGGCGAGGACCGCATACTCGTGGCATCGCCAAAGGTAGCCACATACGACCTCAAGCCTGAGATGTCGGCATACGAGGTGAAGGACAAACTCTGCGCTGCCATCATGACAGAGATGTATGACTTCATCGTCGTGAACTTCGCTAACGGCGACATGGTAGGCCATACCGGTGTCTACAACGCCATAGCAAAGGCCGTACACGCCGTGGACAGCTGCGTGGAGGATGTCATAGAGACAGCAAAGGCTTGCGGATACGAGGCAATAATCATCGCCGACCACGGCAATGCAGACAACGCCATAAACGCCGACGGCTCTCCTAACACTGCCCACTCGCTCAATCCTGTTCCTTTCATCTATGTCACAGACAACAACTCTGCGACAGTGAAGGACGGACGCCTCGCCGACGTCGCTCCGTCTATCCTGCATATAATGGGACTGGAGAAGCCGGCAGACATGACGGGCGAGAACCTCATCGTTGACTGATAAGTACACAATACTTCAGTCGGTATGAAATCGAATGTGAACATCGAGCCTTCATGGCAAGAAAGACTACAGGGTGAGTTTGACAAGGAATACTTTGTCAGACTCACCCGTTTCGTTAGGGAGGAATACAGCCGATACAGGTGCTATCCGCCGGGAAACGAGATATTCAATGCCTTCAACCTCTGCCCTGCGGACAAGGTGAAGGTCGTGATAATAGGACAGGACCCCTATCACGGCTACGGACAGGCAGAGGGACTGTGCTTCTCGGTGAAGACAGGAGTGCCGCTGCCGCCGTCGCTCGTGAACATCTTCAAGGAGATAAAGGACGATATCGGCTCTACCCCAGAGATAATACAGGACGGAAATGGCAGGAAGAGCTATGACGGCTCTCTGCGCCGATGGGCGGAACAGGGAGTCCTGCTCCTCAATGCCACGCTGACTGTCCGCGAGCATGCAGCCGCTTCACACCAGCGTCAGGGATGGGAACAGTTCACGGATGCCGTGATAGAGACCGTATCCCGTGAATGCGACCATGTCGTCTTCCTGCTGTGGGGCGGATATGCGCGCAACAAGAAGAAACTCATAGACCAGAGCAAGCATTTTATCCTGGAATCCGTGCACCCCTCTCCCCTCTCCGCCAACCGCGGCGGATGGTTCGGGAATCACCACTTCTCGCGTTGCAACGAGTGGCTCTCCCGGCAGGGACTTGAACCGATAAAGTGGTGACTGACGGTTGTGGGCGGTTATACGGTTTTGCGGTTAGGCGATTGTGCGGTAATGTGCCATTTTATTTACATATTCATATAAAAAGTCAACAGCCTTGATACCTTGCATATTGCGCAAGATATCGAGGCTGTTGACTTTCTACCGAAAATAATAAATATACGGTTATGGGGTGAATACGAGTCGGCTACCAGATAGGAAGTCGTCTTTATTTTGGGTAAATACCAACCATGTATCTATAAATGTATCAGTATATATCTTTAATTCGGCTGTAGAATACAGTACCTTTGCACCATCAGACCAAATGACTATCCAGTTGATGGTTTTGGGTTGTTGGTTATATTGTCTATGCGGTTTTACAGGCATCCGGTTGTCACCGTACAACCGGATAACCTAAAAGCGAAGCAACCGCAAGACGGAATAGAAAAGAGGGTGTTTCAATCTGAAGACTGGCTTCAGACTGTCACACCCTCACGCTTACTGATCTTGTAATAGGATGCACAGTAAGCGATGTGACATCCTATCTGTAAAGCCATCGGCAATACCCTACTCTCCCACCGTATGACAGGCAGTACCATCGGCACAGGCAGTTTCAAGTTCTCTGTCCAGAATGGTTAGAATTGGCCCGCTACTACCATAATTGCTTTGGCTTAATGTTGATCTAATAGTCTTAACGGTCTTACCCGTTGTTCTTGAATACATTCCAATCATCACCAAAGTAATAATTGTTGTGTATCTCTTTCTTACGTCCGAGACAGAGAGCAACTATTACAATGATGAGGCAGAAAGCAAAAATATTCATTGCAATTTCACCTCCATTTTTAGTGAATAATTAATGTATCTGCAAGACTAATCTGATCTACATTTCCTCGACATTCTTGATACGCAGTCCGAGGCTAACCACGTATTCATTCTTTATCTCACAATTACCTTCTTGCCGTTTATGATATTGACACCTCGCTTTGGAGCGTTAAGCCTGTTACCGCGGAGATCATAATAACTGTCAGCGACATTCGTATCGTCATGATTCACATCATCTATTCCCGTTGGAGAGAACTCTTGCAGATGCCAGAAATCTTTCCATGTATCCGCACTCTGATATGCGGACAATGATCCCTGAGGTACATAAACATTCATTGTCATATATTGATTAGTAGTAAAATTACCATAATTTATGGATACAGGAGTAGGATTAAGGATATACAAATCTGTAAGACCAGAGCAACCACTGAACGCATAGGAGTCTATAGAAGTCACAGAGTTACCTATTATGACACTCGTAAGACCAGAGCAACCATAGAACGCTCTGTATGCTATAGAAGTCACAGAGTTCGGAATAACAACACTCGTAAGACCAAAGCAACCATGGAACGCTTCGAAGTCTATATAAGTCACAGAGTTACCTATTATGACTCTCGTAAGACTAGAGCAACCAGAGAACGTTCCGACGCCTATAGAAGTCACAGAGTTCGGAATAACAACACTCGTAAGACTAGAGCAATAACAGAACGCTTCGCCACCTATAGAAGTCACAGAGTTCGGAATAACAACACTCGTAAGACCTGAGCAACCATAGAACGCACCGTCGTCTATAGAAGTCACAGAGCTCGGAATAACAACACTCGTAAGACCTGAGCAACCAAAGAACGCCCAGGGGCCTATAGAAGTCACAGAGTTACCTAT
>JAIDEM010000117.1 GCA_029054825.1 Prevotella sp.
TTAAAGTCGTGTAGAATACCCGACAGTTAATCACTACACGGGCTTGAAATGTCGTAATTGACGTCTCATATTGACCAGTTCGATTGACAGAATGAAAGACGCAAAGGTCACAGATGGTGAGAAGCAACCACAGAAGCCAGCGGAGATACACGACACTCTTGACTTTGTCTTCATGACCAACGACTCACTCGTACTCCTGAACATTAAAGGACAGCGTATAGCTTTCCATCGCAAAGCCAGTGCCATGGCTGCAAACGCCCACGCACAGAAGGCAGCAGAAGTGACGGAGAAAAAGGTTGCAAAATAACGGTTTGACTTCTATGTTATGATAGTGTAGCATTCCTGAAGTGTTTTTATTGCTTTGGCACCGTACGACACTATCCGTCATATAGTAACACGCTCGCCGACTAAAGCTAAAACAAGCAGTTCCTAAGGGTGACAGTTCATTGCGCGAAAAGTGACGGTTGACCATATGAAAGGTGACCTGTCGCATGGTAAAAGGTGACCTTTGCAAAAACATCATCATGACAGTCATAATATTATTGTGACGTGTCTGAAAAAAACAACTGATTTATGTTGGACTTTGATAAAATCATAAATATGTACTATCCCGGGGCCAGTAAGCTTCGGGATATACTTTATGTACATAGTCGTAACGTCGCGGACTATGCCATGAATATCCTTGACAGACATCTCGAGATAACCGTAGACCGAGAGTTTGTATATGCCGCAGCAATGCTTCACGATATAGGCATAATACGCTGTGATGCAGAGGGTATCGAGTGCTTTGGTTCAGAGCCGTATATATGTCACGGCACCATCGGTGCACGTATGCTGAGAGAGGAGACGGGCTTGCCTTTAGACAAAGTCGAGCGCTATGCACGAGTGTGCGAGAGGCATACGGGCACAGGATTGACAAAAGAACAGATTATACGCCAAAACCTCCCACTTCCGCATATTGACCTTATACCGGAGACATTGGAAGAACAGATTATATGTTATGCAGACAAGTTCTTTTCCAAAACCCGCCCGGACAGTATAAAGCCATACGACCGTGTGGAGCGCTCACTTATGAAATTCGGTGAAGATGGTGTCCGAAAGTTTCAGACGTGGCACAGACAGTTTGGGTAATGGCTATAATCCTGCCTCATGATATCTCCAACAGAAGATAAGGTAGAACAACATATCAACATCAGGTCAGGATTGTAAATACTGAAAAGATATCATATATATAGTAAAAAAAGATATCGAAGTAAAAGTTCTCCGTTTTGCAAGTCTTGTAAAATGTTTTTTCTTTGTGTTGTTATGGATGATGTGTAAATTTGCATCATATAAATAACACGAAGTTAAACATTTTAAACGACAGACTTATGAAAACTCAGAAGATTTACAACCTCATTATCCTTGATGCTTCAGGCTCAATGGAGAGAATCTACACCCAGGCCCTCTCAGGCGTGAATGAAACTCTCGCAACCATCCGCATGGCACAGGGGGAACACTCAGAACTGCAACAGTTTGTCACACTCGTCTCGTTCAGTTCGGGAGAGCACTTCCTCAATAGAATATATTCGGCCTTGCCTATAGCGAAAGTTAGCAACATCACAAGAAAAGATTATCCTTTGCTCGGATGTACAGCTCTTTATGACGCCGTGGGTACATGCGTCAGCGAGCTACAGCAGAAAGTAGCCCATGACGACCGTGTACTTGTCACTATCATTACAGACGGATATGAGAATGCATCACGTACATGGAACGGCAGACAGATAAGGTCTCTTACAGAGGAACTCTGCGAAATGGGATGGACTTTCACCTATATTGGTGCTGATCAGGATGTGGAAAAGGTTGCAAGAGAGATTGGCGTGAAGAACTCACTCAGGTTCTCTGCCAATGAGAGAGAGACGGAAAACATGTTCATAAAAGAACGCAGAAGTCGTGCAAAATACTACAACAAGATATACTGTGAAATGGTATCGCCATGTATATCGCAAGTCGAGACCGATGACTATTTTGATGAAGAATAGCCATCGGCATCAAAATCTCCGAATAATGACATACGGCCGATGAGCAGGTCGTATAGACAAAGATAATATTTCCATAACTGTGCCGGCAGGAACATTTCTGTCGGCACACATAACAAAAGGTAAGCAGATGACGATCAACAAAATGTTTTTCAAAGGATTACCATTCCGACCGAAATGTAATCAAGTGTTTTACATCGAAAACAATTATGACGCAGAAGCGAATGACTTTATCTGTAAAAACTATATTGATTTGAAATCCATGTTCAACCGTATGGGAATGGAGTTCTTTTATCTGCCATACCTGCTTAAAGAACATGACATTGAGGCAAAGGTGAGATATTACGCACCATATCTTTCTTCAGCACAGCTCACTCAGAAAGTTGAAAGCAACGTGTTTGTCCCATACCTTTCTGATGATGCGAGAAAGGGCCTGAAGCCATCTTTCATTTTTGACGGAAGACAAGAAGGAGGCGAGGGAGATGTCTGTTTCATGTATATCAGGTTATCAGACATAGATATCAGTGCAGATGACACCCTTGGTAACATAGAGAGTTCGGTGCAAGCAATGGAGTTGTCTTGCATTCCGAGACACAAGGAGCATCTTCAGAAGAAATGTGTAGTGGAAGAACATGTATGGGAAGATGCTCAAGAGTATGAATGCTGTGACATGTCTATGCCATGTCCGCCAGCATCTATAGACTCTTTGCCGAAATCAGACCCCAATAAGAGTCACCACTTTGGAGAAATATGGACAAAAGGCAAAGGAGACATATTGTCCCGTCGACCGCCCATCAGCTGCTGCATGAAGCCAAGTGCTTGCTCTGAGAAAACTACCAATAAAGAAATAGCACTTGAAACAGAAGATGAATTAACAGAGGAACATTGCCTTGTTGAGACAGCAAAGGTTTTGAGTGAGCTCCGCATGACTGTGCAGAAACTCAGGCTTGAAGGTGTGTCGCTGATGGCAATACATGAATTTATCGACAAGCAGGAACCTTTGTCCCGCATGACAATCACTCCCGGTTACCGCATATTCCTGCCTGATTACAACAATATGGAGATAGAGATGGGAGCATTGCCTAAAGCTATCTATTTCCTCTATCTGCGTTATCCTGAAGGCATTATCTGCAAACACATGCTTGACTATTACAGCGAGTTGCTTAATATCTACAGACAATTACGTCCAAATACAGACGAGGCACGTCTTAATCTTACAATAACAAAAGTTGTTAATCCGTTGGGGAATGCGCTGAACGAGAATATAGCACGCATAAAAAAGGCTTTTGTGGAAAAATTTGATGAGCATCTTGCAAACAACTATATAGTAACAGGCGAGCGCGGCCTGCAATACTCTATTCCCCTTGACCGAGGATTGATAACTTGGGAGGAATAGCTTCATAGGCTATAAATAGTTGTTGGCAGAATTAAGCACATACATACCAGACTCCGTAAGCCAATGAAACTCATATATCTACAATTAAAATAATAATGAATGAATATATCTTCAAAAACCTATTGGCAGTATACATCGGAGGGACTTTGCGATTTGTCTGGTTGCGATACATTCGACGCAATAAAAATATGACATACAGCAAAGTGTTGCATGGAATTCCTAAAGCCAAGACGAAAGAGCAGGACAACTATAATATCAAAAATGAGATGAAGAATCGTATTACGACCCTATTGTTCATTGTCATATTGATACTTTTAGGTCGTTTATTCAATATAATATAATCTAAACTAATATATTTGAGTACATAATAATGATTGATTTTATTAAAAGACTATCTCTTATTTAACCTAATAACATCAGATGTTTTGCAGTGGACTTATTAAGAAATCCTAATTATTATAGACTGCAGCCTTTGTTCTCATTAAAATTGTGTAATTTTGCATTATATTATGAGGACGAAATTCGTTATATCCATATTTTGTTTTGTTGCCATCTTTGTGGCCGCCTCAGATGTTGTTCCTGTCGCTATTGTAAAAGGCGTTGAGGAAGATGTCGACAGTACAGGCATAAAGGATTCCGACACAACAGATACGAGGAAGATAGACACACTCAAGCTGGATTCTCTCCAGCTTGCTATATACAAATATAACAAGGCCATTGACGACTCCATAAGACTAGACTCTATAAACAGTTCGAGGAAGAACGGCATTGATGCGCCGGTAGTATATTCAGGCGCAGACTCCATGGTGTATTATGCAGACTCCAAGACAGCCCATATCTTTGGTGATGCCAATGTCGATTACCAGGACATGAAGCTGAATGCGGAGAAAATATACATGAGTCTGGACTCCAGCCTTGTACGTGCAGAAGGAGGCAAAGACACTCTTGGCGCTTCTTTCGGTACTCCTGTCTTCAATATAGGCAGCGACAAGTATGAGAGCGACAATATGGCATTCAACTTCAAGTCGAAGAAAGGCCTTATCAAAAACGTCTATACAGAACAAGATGATGGTTTCATGCGTGCGGAGACATCCAAGCGTGACAGCTCAGGTGTCGTATACATGAAGCATGGAAGATATACCACTTGCGATGCAGAGGAGCCGGATTTCTATATAGCCCTCTCTCGTGCCCGTGTCCGTCCTGGCAAGGACGTGGTATTCGGCCCAGCACATCTTGTTGTGGCAGATGTACCTCTGCCGCTCGCTATACCATATGGATTCTTTCCGTTTTCCAAAAGCTATTCATCTGGTTTCATCATGCCTACTTACGGTGATGAGTCTACACGTGGTTTTTACCTAAGAGACGGCGGATATTATTTCGCCATAAACGACAGGATAGACCTGAAACTGCTCGGAGAGATTTACACAAAGGGCTCTTGGGGCATCTCTGCCGCAAGCAATTACCGCAAGCGCTATAAATACAGCGGTTCGTTTTACATGTCATATCTTGACACAAAGAACGAGGATGACAATCTCCAGGAATCACATACCAAGAGTTTCAAGATACAGTGGAGTCATCGTCAGGACTCAAAGGCGAACCCATACAGCTCACTGTCTGCAAGTGTAAATTTTGCATCGACATCATACGAGTCAAGCAACTTGAACTCCATGTACAATCCACAGGCAATGACGCAGAGTACAAGGACTTCTTCGGTAAGTTACAGCACAACATTCTCCAGTATAGGGATGTCACTGTCAACCTCAATGAATCTCTCGCAGAACATGCGTGACTCATCCATAGCTATGACATTGCCAGACCTGAACATATCCATATCACGCTTCTATCCTTTCAAACGCAAATATATTGCGGGAAAACAAAGGTGGTATGAGAAAATTTACATGAGCTATACCGGACACATATCTAACTCTATCAATACGAAAGAGGACAAGCTCATGCACTCCAACCTTGTCAAAGACTGGCGTAACGGCTGGCAGCATCAGATACCTATAGGAGCATCATTCTCGTTGTTTGATGTAATAAACATAACACCGTCGTTCAATCTTACAGACCGCACTTATTTCCAGAAGATAAACAGGTCCTGGGACGAAACAGCACAGAAAGAAGTCGCCGATACGACATACGGATTCCATAATGTCTATAACTGGAGTCTTGCAATTTCTGCAAGTACAAAGCTATATGGTTTCTATATTCCCAACAGAAAGATTTTCGGAGATAAGATACAGGCTATACGCCATGTCTTCACTCCGTCTGTCAGCTTCAGCTATGCGCCGGACTTCTCCGCACAGAGGTATGGTTTCTGGGATTCATATCAGAAGACAAACCCAGACGGAACAGTCGAGCTTGTGCCGTACTCCCCATATTCAGGAATGCTCTTCGGAACTGTCTCACAGGGAAAAACGGGCAACATATCTGTAGATGTAAGCAACAACATCGAAATGAAAGTCAAGTCGGACAGGGACTCGACAGGATTCAAGAAACTAAGCATCATTGATGAACTTGGCTTCAGCATGTCCTATAACATGGCCGCTAAGGAAAGGCCATTGTCAGACCTCTCTACACGCTTGCGACTGAAATGGTGGAAGAATTATACATTCAACATGAATGCAGTCTTTGCCACCTATGCCTATGAGTTGGACGAGGCTGGCAGACCTTATGTCGGTACACGTACAGAGTATAGCCACGGACGTTTCGGCAGGTTCCAGGGAATGTCGCAGAACATCTCATATACAATCACTCCCGAGAAAATCATGAAGCTCTTTGGCAAAGGTTCCAAGGATGATTCTGAAACGACCGACAATGGCGATGATGACGCCGACACTGGTATAGAAAGTAATCTTGACGACGATATGCAGAAAGGTCAGAACGGCGCACGCAAGAAAAATGCCGGCATGGCAGAGACTGACGAGGACGGATATATGAAATTCTCCATGCCATGGTCTCTTACCATCGGTTATGGCATAACAATGCGTGAGAATACCGGCGGAGAATTCAACACGAAGAAGATGCGTTATCCATATAAATACACACAGACTATGAACTTCAGTGGAAATGTGCGTATCGCCGACGGATGGAACATATCTTTCTCAAGCGGATATGACTTTGATTTCCACAAGCTGTCTATGACAACAGCCTCTCTTTCAAGAGACCTGCACTGTTTCAGCATGTCATGCTCTGTGGTCCTTTCACCATATACGTCCTATAATTTCTCGTTCCGATGCAATGCTGCAACACTGACAGATGCATTGAAATATGACAAACGAAGCAGCTATTCCAATTCGATAAGATGGTACTGACCTGACTCTATAACTAAAACTGATGATACAAGATCTGGCACTTATACTGATTGTCGCAGGTATTGTGACACTGCTGTTTAGGAAACTAAAACAGCCGCTTGTCCTCGGCTATATTGTAGCCGGATTCCTTGTGTCATCCCACATGCCAATACTGGTACCAGACGTAGAGTTACAGAATGTCCGTGAATGGGCGGACATCGGTGTGATGTTCACATTGTTCTCTCTTGGTCTTGATTTCTCTTTCAAGAAAATACTCAAGATGGGGGCAGCACCGGTTATAGCGTCTATGACAATCGTCTTCAGCATGATGATGTTGGGATATACAGTAGGACAACTGTTCGGCTGGACATATATTGACTGCATATTCCTTGGCGGTATGCTCGCCATGTCATCCACCACTATTATATATAAGGCTTTTGCCGATCTCGGAGTAAGTCATCAGAGCTTTGCTTCTATGGTGATGAGTGTGCTTATACTGGAAGACATCCTTGCCATAGTGCTCATGGTAATGCTGTCTGCCATTGCCAGCGGAGAGAATATCGAGGGAGGAGATATGCTTGCATCTGTATTGAAAATAGGATTTTTCCTTATCCTGTGGTTTGTGGTCGGCATCTTTGCCATCCCACTGTTCTTGAAAAAGACCCGTGCTATAATGACAGGCGAGACATTGCTCATTGTTTCCATAGGTCTATGCTGTCTTATGGCTGTCATCTCGAAAAAGGCAGGTTTCAGTGAGGCTTTTGGGGCGTTCGTTATGGGCAGTATCCTTGCAGAGACAGTCGAAGCGGAGAAGATTGCAAAAGTCATTGAATCGGTAAAGAACCTTTTCGGCGTAATATTCTTCGTATCTGTCGGTATGCTTGTAGACCCCGATATACTTTACGGATACTCCACTCCAATTATCATCCTCGTCCTTTCCATCATCATAGGACAGACGATATTCGGTACACTTGGATATTTCCTTTCAGGTCAGTCTCTACATAATTCCATCCGCTGTGGTTTCTCGATGACACAGATAGGTGAGTTCTCGTTTATCATTGCTTCGCTTGGCATGTCCATGCATGTCATAGCAGACTATCTGTATCCAGTCATCGTAGCAGTATCTGTCATAACGACATTCACTACTCCATACATGATTCGTGGTGCAGAGCCTGCATATCGGTTTATAGAGAAGCATCTCCCAAAATCATGGATTATCGCCATCAACTCTCTGTCATTAAGTCGACGTGGCGAAGCAAGCAGACAGATGGAAAAAAACAGTCTTTCTGCAAAGGAACTTTGGGAACGTCTGCTACGGTCTATGATAATCAATACAGTAGTATACAGTATCCTTATTGCAACTGTCACATATCTCATGCTCTCCTTCTTCTTGATATTCTCAAGAACAATACTCCCTCATTGGTGGGCTAATGCTATAACTGGACTACTTACCGTATTACTCATTGCGCCGTTCATGCGTGCAATAATAATAAAGAAAAACCACAGCACAGAATGGAGACAGTTATGGAATATCTCTGTACTCAACAGACTGCCACTGATTTCTACTGTGGTTGCACGCGCTACAGTCTGTATTGCGTTCCTGTTTTATATATGCAACTATTTGGCACGCTTTACTGATGCTGTCGTAATATGCCTCGGCATAGTCATCATCATCCTGACTGTACTTTCGAGATCCATCAAGCAACGCAGCATCAAGATGGAACGACTCTTCATGAATAATCTCCGTTCACGTGATATAGTTGCACAGGTAAAAGGTGCAAAACTTCCTGCTTACGGAGAGCGTCTTATAGAACGTGACCTAAACCTTGCAGAGATAGTCGTACCTGTACATTCACAATGGGCAGGACAGACTCTCGCTGAATTGAAATTGGCACAAAACTTCGGTGTTCACGTTGCAAGCATATTACGTGACGGACGTCGCCTGAATATACCTTATGGAGTAGAAAGGATTTTCTCTGGTGACAGACTACAGGTCATCGGTTCAGATGCACAGATATCACGGATGAACGAGATTATGCAGACTGCCGTTCATCCTGTTGATGACCATATATATGAAGAACAGGAGATGCTTCTTCGTCAGATTGTCGTGACATCAAAATCTCCAATTATCGGCAAATCATTAAGGAACAGCCGTCTTCGCCAGGAACATTCACTGCTTGTCGTAGGAATGGAGGGAGAAACCCAGGAACTCACAAAGATTAATCCCGATTATATTTTCGAACGTGGAGATGTCCTTTGGATCGTCGGCGAACGCACCTCAATAGATGAGTTCGGAAATTAAACAACAAAAGTATTACAGTACAAAAACAACTATATTTCATTCATTTATATCACAACTTAAA
>JAIDEM010000118.1 GCA_029054825.1 Prevotella sp.
CGTCTAAGGACGCACCACGGTACGTCCCTACACTGTCGGCAATATTCTCACAGAATAAAACACCCATAACCAACAACCAACAACCTACAACCCCATAACCGTAAAATCCATAAAAAAACGAAATAAAAATGTCAAAGAAAGCGGACGAGCTGACGCCGATGATGAGACAGTTCCGCGAATTGAAAAGCAAGCATCCCGATGCCTTGCTGCTGTTCCGTTGCGGCGACTTCTACGAGACCTACTGCGACGATGCGGAGGTTGCGGCTAAGATACTACATATAACCCTCACACACCGAAACAAGGGCGCGGCACAGGGAGAAGCCATGGCTGGATTCCCTTACCACGCCCTCGATACTCATCTGCCCAAGCTCATCAGGGCAGGGCAGCGCGTCGCCATCTGCGACCAGCTCGAAGACCCTAAGAAGACGAAGACTCTCGTGAAGCGCGGCATAACGGAACTTGTCACGCCGGGTGTCGCCATGCAGGACAATGTGCTGGAGAACAAGGAGAACAACTTCCTCTGCGCCGTGCATACCGGACGCGGAGCCGTCGGACTGGCCTTCCTCGACATCTCCACGGGAGAGTTCCTCTGCGGCGAAGGGTCCTACGACTATGCCGTCAAGGCCATAGAGAATTTCCGGCCCAAGGAGGTGCTCTACGAGAGGAGACGCCGCCAGGAATTCCTCTCACGCTTCCCGGCGAGGCTCTGTACATACGAGCTCGACGACTGGGCGTTCTCCGCGGAGACGGCAGAGAAGAAGCTCTGCACGCATTTCTCCGTGAAGAGCCTGAAAGGTTTCGGCATAGACCATCTGAAGAACGGCATCGCCGCCGCAGGCGCGATAATGGGCTACCTTGAGTTTACGGAGCACAAGATGCTCGGACACATCACCGGCATCTCGCGTCTCGACACCGACCGCTTCGTGCGTCTCGACACTTTCACTGTGCGCTCGCTGGAGATAATACAGCCGATGACCGAAGGCGGCGCCTCGCTCCTCAGCATCGTGGACAATACCGCCACGGCGATGGGCGGAAGGCTTCTGAGACGCTGGCTGACATTCCCGCTGAAAGACGTCGAGCGCATCACGGCACGCCATAATGTAGTGGAGGAATTCTTCCGCGACTCCGCCCTGCGCGACATCGTGCAGGAACAGTTGCAGCGCATCGCCGACCTTGAGCGCATCACGGCGAAGATATCCACACTCCGCGTCAATCCCCGTGAGCTGCGCTCCCTCGCCGAGGCCCTCGAGGCCGTGGATGTCCTGCGTGAGGCATGCTCCCGGAGCGACAACGCCGACCTCGCCGCCATCGCCGCCGGGCTCGACCCCTGTCAAGGCATGCGGGAGCGCATCTGCCGCGAGATAAGTCCTGAGCCGCCGCTGCTCCTTTCAAAAGGCGGCGTGATAGGGGAGGGTGTGGACACCGAGCTCGACGAGCTGCGTCTCCTGCACCGCGACAGCAAGGATTTCCTCCTCAAGATGCAGCAGGAGGAGGCGGAAAAGACGGGCATCGTCTCGCTGAAAGTAGGATTCAACAACGTCTTCGGCTACTACCTCGAGGTGCGCAACACATACCGCGACCATGTCCCCGCGACATGGGTGAGGAAGCAGACCCTCGCACAGGCGGAGCGCTACATCACCCCTGAACTGAAGAGCTACGAGGAGAAGATACTCAATGCCGAGACGCGCATCGCCGAACTCGAGCAGCGTATCTACGACCGCCTCCTGCGCGACTGCCAGAGGGAGGTCTCCACAGTGCAGCGCGATGCCGCCCTCGTGGCACGCCTCGACTGCCTCCTGTCGTTCGCCCTCGTCTCCATAAGCAACAAGTACAACCGTCCCGTGATGACCTCCGGCACGACACTCGACATCAAGGCTGGACGCCACCCTGTCATAGAGGCGCGGATGGACTACGGAGAGCATTACATACCCAACGACATACATCTCGACACCGACCATCAGCAGATAATGATGATAACAGGCCCTAATATGGCAGGAAAGTCGGCTCTGCTGCGTCAGACGGCACTCATCGTGCTGCTCGCCCAGACAGGATGCTTCGTGCCGGCAGAGAGCGCGGAAATAGGCGTGGTGGACAAGGTTTTCACCCGTGTCGGCGCGTCGGACAATATCGCTGCCGGCGAATCGACCTTCATGGTGGAGATGACCGAGGCTGCCAATATCCTCAACAACATCACCTCCCGTTCGCTCGTCATCTTCGACGAACTGGGGCGCGGCACAAGCACCTACGACGGCATATCCATCGCCTGGGCGATAGTGGAGTATCTCCACGGCAGCAAGGAGCGTCCCTCCGCGGCACGTCCGCGCACGCTCTTCGCCACCCACTACCATGAGCTCAACGAGATGGCTTCACGCTTCCCGGGGATATGCAACTACAACATCTCCGTGGCGGAGGAAGAGGGCAGGGTAGTGTTCTTGAGGAAACTCGTGCCTGGAGGCTCCGAGCACTCCTTCGGCATCCATGTCGCCGAGATTGCCGGCATGCCGCAGGAGATAGTGCGCCGTGCCGGTGTCATCCTCAAGGACCTTGAGCGTCAGAGCAGCGGTGCGAGAGGCTTCCTCTCGTCCTCCTCGGGCGTGCCGTCAAGGCAGGCAGGAGAGGGTAGGGCAGACTGTCCTTCAGAGGGCGGTGCCTTGCCTGTCGTCCCGGAGGATATGGCTTCCGTTGTTTCGGAGGATATATCTGCCGCCGTCTCGGATGGTAAGCATAAAAATGTCTCCGCCGTGCAGCCCGAGCTGTCGTTCTTCACGCTCGATGATCCTGTCCTCGAGCAGATAAGAGACGCTCTCCTCTCTCTCGATGTGGACAATCTCACTCCTATCCAGGCCCTCAACAAGCTCAATGAGATAAAAGGGATATTGAGAGGGTGAGGGGTTGTCTGGCGGTGAATTATGAGTTGAGCTCTGCGAGAGTATTGCGTAAACTGTAGGGACGTACCGTAGTGCGTCCGCAGACGGTGTGAAACGCCGTGTCAGCTGTCTGCCGGTTAACGACTGCAGAGCCTCTTTGATAAAAAGAGGCTGAACTACGTTTCAGGGCGGACACATAGGTCCCCCCTACACCATGTGATGAGACGCTGTGTGCGGCTTACTGGTCATTGGTTATCGTTTTTAGGTTATGGATTAGAATATTGCGTAACCTAAAAACAGACAACTGGACAGCCAAAACCACGCTTTATGCTGTACATTGATACTTAGTAATACAAAAAACTATGGCTTATATGGCCATAAACTATAAAAGAAACATGAAAGCAAAACCTTTTATCAAATGGGTTGGTGGCAAAGGTAAACTTATAGAGCAACTGGAAGAGCAACTGCCTGCCGACTTTGGTAATTGGCATGATGTAACTTACATAGAGCCTTTCGTGGGCGGTGGGGCAATGTTGTTCCACATGCTTCAACACTATCCGAATATAAGACGTGCTGTTATCAATGACATAAACCATGATCTTACGACATGTTATCATATTGTCAGGGATAATCCGGAAGAACTCATAGATGCACTATATGCTTTGGAAAAGGAATATCTTGCAATAAAGACAGAAGAAGAACGTAAGATGTTCTTTATGGAGATGAGGGCGCTGTACAACACGAAAAGCAATGGAGATCTGGAGAATACGTGTCTGTTCTTTTTCCTTAACCGTACATGTTTCAACGGTTTGTATAGAGTAAACAAGAAAGGTCTGTTCAATGTTCCTTTCGGCAGATATTCGAACCCTTTAATCTGTGATCCCGATACCATACGAAAAGACAGTGAACTCATGCAGAATGTGGAGATAATGACTGGCGATTTCGAGCAGACATTTGAACATGCACGCGGTAATACCTTCTTTTATTTCGATCCTCCATACAGGCCTCTCAGTAATACATCGAGTTTCACGGACTATACAAAGGAAGCATTTAATGATGATACCCAGAGAAGGCTGAAAAGATATTGTGACCGCATAAACGATGCCGGTTTCAGTTTCATGCTGAGCAATTCAGACTGTAAGGGTAAAGACGAGAAGGACAGTTTCCTTGATGTCCTGTATGAAGATTATCATATAAGTCGCGTCCTTGCCTCAAGAAGCATAAACTCAAATCCGAGGAAGCGTGGCAAACTGACTGAAATACTTGTGCGAAATTATGTAGGTACAAAGAATGGCAAGAAATACATGGAAGAAAAAGCGCTTTCAGGATTTGTTGCAGAACAGGATTATTCACTTGATATATGAAAAGAATGATGATTACTAGGGATTTTGATACATTTGTGTCTCAATTGCAGGAGACGAACCAAACTCTTGATTTCTTTTGTGATTTCGACAAGATAGCACAGAATGTGGAAGACATCAAATTAAGTCTTTGCATATTAAACAGTCTTATAGGAGCAACGGACATGAGAAATGCTGTAGAGGCAATATGGAGACGCGACAAGTCGGCATTCAATGTGATGGACATACTTATAGCTGTACGCAGTGGAGGCAAGAAAAAGATTATCGATTCTCTTGGCGAATGTGTCGTCCTTGATACCCTTTTTACCTCTGTTGATGGTGTAATGGAATATCTTGACACTACAGGATTGAGGGAAGTGTTTCAGAAACAGAAGATAAGAAACCTTACAGACTATGTATTCGGTATAGAGACGGGTCTTGATACAAATGCGCGTAAGAACAGGAGCGGTCATGTGATGGAGAATATGGTTGCCAGGATTCTCGATAATGGCGGTATTCCTTACCGTAAGGAGATATATTCAAGTGAATGGCATGAGATTACCGAAGTATTAGGTGATGACGAAAAGCGGTTTGACTTTGTCATAGAGACTCCGGGTAAGACTTTTCTCATGGAGGTGAATTTTTACAGTGGAGGCGGTTCGAAGCTTAATGAGGTTGCCCGTTCCTATTCGGACATAGCTCCCAAGATAAATTCCGTCCCCGGTTTTGAATTTGTATGGATTACAGACGGAATAGGATGGAAGAGCGCAAGGAACAAGCTCCAGGAAGCATACAGCATAATCCCAAGCATATACAATCTCACAAACATTCATGACTTTATAAATCTCGTAAGAGAAAGAAACAGTGCTCTTTGAGAGCCGGAAACGATAGGCATATGTGACATGGTAGAATCTTTCTATAAATCTTCAAATAATGATTTCCTCATAGCAAACGGAGATACATTCAAGTTGCTTGATGATTTTTCTTTCAAGTTTGATATGATCTTTGCTGATCCTCCTTATTTCCTTTCAAATGGCGGCATAAGCATGCAAAACGGCAAAGTGGTATGCGTGGATAAAGGTGATTGGGACAAGGCGAAGACAATAAAAGAAATCAATGAGTTCAACATGGAATGGCTACGTCTGTGCCGTGACAAACTGAAAGATACAGGCACAATATGGATTTCGGGCACCTACCATAACATTTTCTCCGTGGCAAACTGCCTTACGGAATTGGGTTACAAGATTCTTAATGTCATAACATGGCAGAAGACAAATCCTCCTGCAAACATTTCATGCCGCTTTTTCACCTACAGTACAGAGTTTATCATTTGGGCCCGTAAATGTATGAAGAAGCCTCATAAGTTCAACTATGAACTTATGAAGATGCTTAATGACGGTAAGCAGATGACAGATGTGTGGAGGATGCCTGCCATAGGGGTATGGGAGAAATCTTGTGGTAAACATCCTACGCAGAAGCCTTTGTCATTACTTACACGCATAATCCTTGCTTCAACATGCGAAGGCGATTGGGTGTTTGATCCATTCTGTGGCAGTTCTACAACAGGCATTGCCGCCAATCTTTGCGGTCGCAGGTTTGCAGGCATAGAGAAATCCGTTGATTTTTGCCGTATGAGTCAAGCACGGCGTGAAGAGCTTGACAGTCTTGCTGTATGTGATAATCTTAGAAATCATATTGTTGATTTCAAGACGATTAAAAAGCTGGACAATGTAGATGTTTTTGTCAGTGAGACACTGGACACTGGTCGACTGCCTTTCGAGTAGGTCGCGGTGAACGGTATCTATAACCGCTCAACCGCATAACCTGAAGACCGAAAAGAATCTATCCCTCAAACTCCGAAGGCGTGACGCCGTATTTCTGCTTGAAGCAGCGCGAGAAATAGCGCGGGTCGGAATATCCGCAGCGGTATGCCGTCTCTGCTACCGTAGGTCTTTCGCCGTCTTTTCTGCCGAGGAGCTGTGCCGCCCTCTGCATCCTCGCGTCTATGAGAAGCTGCGCCGCGGTGATGCCCACGAGAGAGCGCAGCTTGCGGTTGAGATTGCTGCGGCTTGTGGCGGCGCAGGCAGCCATCTCGTCTATGTCGGCATCGCTGTTGCCGATATTCTCCTCTATATACTTTCTTACATTGTCAAGGAATCTCCTGTCAGCCTCCGAAAGGCCGGCAGGCAGAGAATAGCCGCCCTCCGTTGCGTCAGTGTCCGTAGCGCTGTCCTCCGACTTGTCGAGGAGCGCCATGTATTTCTCCAGCAGTTCGCGGCGCTGGCGATGCAGTTCCCTGACATGAAATACCGTGTATATCCCTCCCGTAATCATGCCTGCGAAGAGCAGCCATCCGAGGATATGCGCCAGGAGAGTCTCGTGCCAGCGAGGCTTCACTATTATAAGCAGTCGGCGCGTGTTGTCTGTCCAGCGTCCGTAGCGGTCTGTAGACTGCACCATGAGGACATGTTCTCCCGGCTGTATGTCATGGAATGTCAGCGAGCGGTCTGCCGCGGCATGGCTCCATGGCGTGCTGTCGAGCCTGCTGCGGTAGAGAATCCCCGTATTGTCGGTATAGTCGAGCGAGGCGAAAGAGAGTGAGAAGTTCCTTTCGTCAGGATTTATCGTTATGGTATCGGCGTTGCAGACATCAAGGCGTGGCAGGCGGCCGTGGACGGACAGTTCCGTGAACAGCAGCGGCGGCACATAGCCCGAGGTCTCCATGGCGCGGCGTGTAGCGACATACGCTCCCTGCTCCTGTCCGAAGAGCCATGAGCCGTCGTACAGCATCATCGGGCGCACCTCGGAGAAATGGCTCTCCGCGCTCCAGAAATTGCGCGAGTATGTCACTGTCCTGTCCTCCTCGGGCGAGAAGTCCATTACCCTGTCCGTGCAGACTATGAGCAGATGTCCGTCATCCTTCATGGCCATGGCCCGGCAGGCATCGGAGGTGAGCGAGGAGTTGTTTGTATTGAAATGAGTGAACTGCGGTTTTCCGGAGAAGAGGCTCTTCTCGTCTGTCATGTCCACGCCGTTGTTTTCCGTGGCGATGAATATGCGCCCTCTGCTGTCCTGCAGGATATCCATCACGGCGTTTCCCGCTATGCTCCCGGCATTCTTTCCGTCGCGTGTGAGGCGTCGGAAGACGGTTTTCCTTATATCC
>JAIDEM010000119.1 GCA_029054825.1 Prevotella sp.
GCGGTTGCCGTCGTAGGTCAGATGGAGATTGTCGATCTTCCCGTAGACGCCGTCCTGCTTCAGCCCTCGGCGCTGGAAACGGAGGATATTGCCGTTGCGGTCATACTCGAGGACTTTCTCGTCGTAGCGGTTGGGATTTGTGTAGACTTCATTGTTCTCGCCGTATTCGGCAAAGGTCAGGCGGTTCAGGCTGTCATAGGTGTACTTGTAGCCTTGGATGCGCGGATAGTCGCGGTTCTTCCACTTCACGAGACTGATGTTGCCGTTATAGCAAGGAGTATGCATGCCTCCGGGGGATGCATAGAAAAGGTGTTCCTCGAAGCTGTTGCCTTTCACGGAGGTCGTCCGGCCGTGGAGGTCGTACCCGTAGAGCATGATGCCTGCACCGCCCGGACGCGTGACGGATGTCTGCCTGCCGAGGTCGTCGTAGGAATACGTGGCGATGTCGCGGCTTCCATGCATGCCTGCACCAGTCGTCACTGACAGGCTTATGGCCTGCGGCTTGTCATTGTACCGGTTATAGTCCGTATGCGTCGCGGACGAGAAGACGGGGACGCCGGACTTTGTCAGTCTGTAGGAGAGGCTTGCGACATTGTCTGTATAGGTATAGTCCATGGCGGAGGTCTCCTCCATGCCGTCGAGGGTGGTGCTTACAGTGCCTGTAGGCCTTCCTTTGCTGTCATAGGAAATGATGCTGTGGACCATCTGACCGTCGGAGGTGAGCACGCTCGTGCCGGTAAGGAGACCTGTGACATCGGCTCCGGAGGCTGTGAAGGATGCAGGGAACTTGCTGCCGTTTGTTCCCGAGAGGAAGGCGTAGCCGTCATAATAATTGACAACCTCCACCTCTCCGCCTGTTATCATTCCCTCTTGAGGGAAATCGTATCCGGAAGAGAGGAAGCCCTCGGCACCTGCCTTGAACGTGACGGAAGGAAACTCGCGGTCGCCTTTGAAACCGCGGTCGCAGGCCGTGCACACGCCCTGCACGGCAAGGCGGTTCTGGCGGTCGTAGAGCATGAAGCGGTATTTGCCCTGCGCCCTGAGGACGGCATCCTGCATGAATGTCTGGCGGTCGTTGCCATCATACCAGTATTGTATGTACTCACAGCCCGGGAGTATTTTCTTCACTATGTTTCCCCTGCTGTCATAACGGTATTCATAGCCGAACCGGGCCTTATGGCCGTCGTACTGATACTGTGGGGAGAGGACATAGCGCAACTGGCCGAGGTCGTTGTAGACGAAGTAGGTATCGTTGTCACCGGCACGGCGCTCAAGCACTTTCCTGCCGAGCTTGTCCTTGAATACCGTCAGAGTATGCCCATCCTCATCCACGGTCTCCTCGCCCTCCAGCGTCTTCGGACGGTAGTATCCGGCCTTGACAAGGGTGTTGACACCCAGCGGTGCCTGGTAGAGAATGACACTGAGGGTATCGTTCGTGACATGGTTGCATATCGTAGCTTTTCCCTGACTGTACCATGCCTCGCCGGGAGTACTGCTGGAGACAAGCCTGTCAAGGGCGTCATACATGCTCCTGCTGTAGGCACAGCTGTCGCCGTATGTGTCCTGTGACAAATAGAATATATCGTCCCTGCTGCGCTTTCCGCCAGACATATCGCCGACGACAGGAAGCCATGTGCAGGACTCACGCCCTTTGGTGTCATACTCCTGGAGCGTATAGACATATTTGCCGCCTGCGCCCATGCCTGTCGTGGAGGCAAGGGACGGACGCCCTATGCCGTCATAATACTGGAAGGCCGTGACAGTGGCATTGCCGTCGGCAGTGAGATTGCTTACGGTCTTCACGTAATTGCCGTACGGATTGCTGTCAGTGCCTCTGATGTAGTTATACTGTATCTGCTGTCTTGTCCCTTGGGAGTCGCTCACGGACGACAGGCGACCGCCGGAGGTGTAACCGTAATGTTCCGTGTAGCCGTTTTCCCTGCTTATGGATGTGACGCCGAAGAGGGGCTTCCATGTGTAGTGTGTGCCGTATCCTCCGTTAAGACGTATGCTCACGGGATACACGCCGCCGTATCCCCATTCCACAGAGGTTGTGTCACAGCGGTTGGTGACGAGCTTGCCGAAGTTGCCTTTCCCGTTGTAGTCAAGGAAGCGATATTTCTCGCGATACGGTTCGGAGAGCACCGATATACTTACACTCCCGGGATAGAACCAGTCGTCATGAAGGACGTAATCCGTCTTCTCATCGCGGAGCAGAGTACCGTCGCAGTATTCCTTCTTCCCGACTATCATATCGGACATGTTGTACCATACAGCCATCTCCTGGTGCTTCGGGTCGTCGCTGTCAAAGGTATAGACATATTCCGTGACATGCTCCTTCCCGTCACTGTTCACGGTACGCACCGTCTTCGGCTTGTCCGTGCGGAAATCCTTGTCGTAGGTGTAGGTCTCGGGCGGGGTGACACCAGTCCTGAAGTCCTTGACGGTCTTGCCGCCC
>JAIDEM010000012.1 GCA_029054825.1 Prevotella sp.
ACCAAAGCCGACCTCTCGCCTGAAATTCTGACGCTTGAACCGTCAAAATGGGCAACGGAGCTGTTGCGGTCGAAACGTCTGTTGTCCCTGTCAAAACGCTTTCCGTCTCTGCGGCGGTCATCCCTGTCATCCCTACGGCGGTCATTGTCTCTACCGTAAGGTTTACGGTCGTGAGACTCTCCGCGGTCACGGCGTTCACGTCTCTCCTCCTTGCCTATTCTATGGTCAAGGGAGTGGAAATGGAACGAGCGGATATCCTCATCGTCATCCTCACCCACATTACCGAAGCGGCGTGCCTTGTACTGACGTTCGAGAGCCTTCTCCCTGTCACGCTCCTCGCTTCCGTCCATGCGTTCCTTAAAGTCGCGGCTACCTTTCGTATAATGCTTCTCCGCATTCTGTTTCCTGTCTTCTTCGGTCTTCACATCCCCACCCTCCTTACGGAATTCTGAGAATTTCCCGCCGAAGATGGAATACTTACGGAACTCACATTCCAGTGAGCCGTTATACACAGGAACCTTCTGTGAAGGCTTCAAACCGATGGCCTCGAAGCACTCTTCCTTATAGGAAAGCACCCATGCGTCATTTCCCTGGAACTGATGTTTGAGGCGTTCGCCTATCATCTTATACGTCCCGAGCAGGTTCTGTGTAGAGATTCTCTCGCCATAAGGAGGATTTGTCACCATTATGGCAGGCTCTTCAGGCTGCTGGAAATCCTTGAAGTCTGCACATTCCACATCAATACATCTGGTCAGTCCTGCCGCCTTGACATTCAGTCGGGCTGTGTTGACGGCCTTGATGTCGCAGTCATAGCCGATGATTCTATGCGTGAACTCCCTCTCCTGCGAGTCGTCATTGTATATCTCGTCAAACAAATCCTTATCAAAGTCTGGCCATTTCTCGAAGGCATACTCCTTGCGGAACACGCCCGGCGCCATATTCTGCGCTATGAGAGCCGCCTCTATAAGCAATGTTCCAGAGCCGCACATCGGATCGATGAAGTCTGTCTCGCCCTTCCATCCCGTCATGAGTATCATGCCAGCGGCGAGCACTTCGTTAAGAGGGGCCTCCACCTGCTCCTGCCTATAGCCACGGCGGTGCAGGGATTCACCAGAGGAGTCAAGAGACAGCGTACAGCTGTTCTCGGCAATGTGGATATTAAGTTTCAGGTCTGGGTTTGCCACAGAGATATTAGGACGGCGTCCGCCCTTCTCCATAAACTGGTCTACGATGGCATCCTTGACCTTATAGGTCACGAAACGCGAGTTGCGGAAGTCATCGGAATAGACAACAGAGTCCACGGAGAACGTAGAGCGTTCCGTGATATATTCACTCCAGTCTACAGACTTCACGCCCTCATAGACCTCGTCAGCTGAGCTGGCCTTGAAGCGTTTGATAGGTTTAAGGATACGTATTGCCGTATGCAACTGGAAGTTGGCACGGTACATAATCTCCTTGTCACCTGTAAACGACACCATGCGGCATCCTATCTGGACATTGCCGGCACCGAGTTCTGTAAGTTCCTTTGCCAGCACATTCTCAAGACCCATGAAGGTCTTTGCTATCATTTCAAATTCCATATCGTTCTTTTGGTTGTCTGGTGGTTTGGTGGTTTAGTGGTTTGGTTGCTTGTTGTATGAATGTCATGTCATCAGGTGAAGCCATCAACAAAACGACCAAGCCACCAAACTACTATATTCTATTTCTTCTGCACTATCATCTCTCCTGGCTTGGTGCTCTCCGTCACCCATATATTGCCGCCGACCACAGTGCCCTTGCCTATCGTTATTCGTCCAAGCACGGTGGCATTGCTGTAGACGATGACGTCATCTTCCAGTATCGGATGGCGCGGTATGCCCTTTATAGGGTTACCGTTCTCGTCCAGCGGGAAGCTCTTCGCGCCGAGCGTGACACCCTGATAGAGCTTCACGTTGTTGCCTATGACACATGTCGCCCCTATTACGACGCCCGTACCGTGGTCGATGGCGAAGTGATGGCCTATCGTCGCGCCGGGATGTATGTCTATGCCCGTCTCCGAGTGTGCCATCTCCGTCAGTATGCGCGGTATCAGCGGCACGCCGAGGACAAACAGCTCGTGGGCAAGACGGTAGTTGGTCATGGCTCGGATGCAGGGGTAGCAGGATATTATCTCCCCGTAATTCTCCGCGGCAGGGTCACCGTTGTATGCAGCCTCGACATCGGTAGCGAGAACCGTCTGCAGCTCCGGCAACTTCTCCACGACGGCGATGGCCTTCTCCTCCGCCATGCAGCGCATGGCACACATGTCAAGTTCCTCGTCGGAGAAGCACAGTCCGGCAAGTATTTGGTCCACGAGCAGTTCGTACAGTTCCTGTATGCCTGCTCCTATAGGGTATTTGAGTGAATGTACAAGCACGTTCGACTTTCCGAAATATCCGGGAAAGACTATTGCTCGGGTAAGGTCAACAATCTCTCCAAGCACCTTGCTTGAAGGTAGCGGACGTCCCGCTCTATGCTCGTGATAGAGTTTCCAAAGGGCGCTGTTCGTCGACAGCTTGTCCGCCAGTTCCGCCAGTTTCTGGTCTGCCAGTTTAAGAGACATTATCTATTGAGTTTATCCGTAAAGTGCACTGTCAAGGCCGTTGCCACACCGTGCCGTCACCGTCAAAAAGGTCCGGCAAGTGCATTTTCCTTTGCAAAGTTACTGTTTTTTTCGCTAATTCCAAAACATACACCCTCTATTTTTATAAATAAGTGACCCAAATCAGTTCACTTGCGCAAGCGAGAACCGAGGGAGCAGAGCCTTAACCATAACGCCTGCCATGTCCATCAACCAGAAACCGGAAACCAACAACCAATAACCATAAATCCAAAGGTCACCTTTTACAAAACAAAGTGTCACCCTTTGCACTGTAAAAGGTGACCTTTCACCATGCAAAGGGTGACACTTTACCACGCGTTTTGCAAACCTTACATAAAACACTGTATAACAGCGGATTACAAAACCGTATCAGTCTCTCTCATATATCATCATTATGCCCGACAGTGAACGTCATCTACAGTGCGTCCACTGTGGCTGTCAATATTCTTGAAAGCCTCATCTCGTTCCAGTATCACAGCCGTGGAGGCAGGAATCTTCCCCTCGGTCTGATGACAGCCGTAAATCCACACATGGCTCAAATCTCCTATTTTAGAATTTATTGTTTCGTTTGTCCATATAGTTGACAAACGCCTTGTTTGCCATACGTATGCCGCCCGATGTGGGGTAACGCCCTGTAAAGTACCAGTCGCCGGGATGGTTCGGGCATGCCTCGTGCAGTCCCTCGATACTTTGGTATACCAGTTCGATAGGCGTCTGTACACCCTCTGGGCGCAGCATCTCCACAATCTTGCGGTTGATTTCCTCTACGGAGAACGGGGCATAGACATCCCTGACATGATTACCGCTGTCAGGCGCATCCTTACACTTGAGGTACACCTCGCCCAGCAGCCGCTCCATGCCACGCTCCTCGATAAGAGCAATGGCGGCACGGAAGGCGCAGAGTTCCTCCAGGTGCGACATGTCTATGCCGTAATAGTCGGGATAGCGTATCTGCGGCGAGCTGCTCACCATGACGATTTTCTTCGGATGCAGGCGGTCGAGTATCTTGAAGATGCTCTCTTTCAGCGTCGTGCCCCTCACGATGGAGTCGTCTATGATGACAAGATTGTCTTCATACGGTTGCAGAGAGCCGTAGGTGACATCGTAGACATGGGCGGCAAGGTCGTTACGCTCCGTACCCTCGGCAATGAAAGTGCGCAGCTTGATGTCCTTCCACACCACCTTTTCGGTCCTGATTTCATGGTTCAGGCGGCGCATGCCCTCGGTCATGCCGTGAAAAGCCACCTCTGCTGTGTTGGGGATGTATGAGAATACCGTGTGCGCCACGTCACCGTCTACAGCCTTCATGATGGCAGGGGTCAGCTGTTCGCCCAGTTTCTTGCGCTCCCGATAGATGTCACAGTCAGAGCCGCGGCTGAAGTATATGCGCTCGAACGAGCAGGCATGGTTTCCTTTCTGAGGGATTACGGTCGTGAGGCTAAGCGTGCCGTCCTTTTTTACGGCAAGCGCCTCGCCGGCATGAAGCTCACGGACACTGTCGGCAGGGACATCGAATGTGGTCTGTATCACAGGCCTTTCGGAGGCAACCACCAGCACTTCATCGTCATGATACCAGAAAGCCGGGCGTATCGCCCAAGGGTCGCGCATGGCAAACATCTCTCCGCTGCCCGTTATGCCGCAGAGGACATAGCCGCCGTCAAACATCGGTGTGGACGTGCGTAGGACATTCACGATGTCGATATTGTCCTCTATGAAATCCGTGATGTCCGTTCCCGTCAGTCCTTTCCCTACAGCGATGTCATAGAGACGCTCGCTCTCGCGGTCAAGACGGTGACCCATGAGTTCGAGCATGATATAGGTGTCGCTGTATATGCGTGGGTGCTGACCTGTGGCAGTGATAGCATTGAACACCTCGTCGACATTGGTCATATTGAAGTTTCCGCAAAGGCAGAGGTTCTTTGCCCTCCAGTTGTTGCGCCGCAGAAAAGGGTGGACATACTGCAGGCCGCTCCTTCCTGTCGTGGAATAGCGCAGATGTCCCATATAGAGCTGTCCCGCGAATGAGTCCGTGACGCGCTTGAATATCTCGGTTATGGCGTCCTTGCCCTCTGCACGCTCACGGAACATGTATTCACTGCCGGCAGGTGCATCGAGATTGACACAGGCGAGACCAGCACCTTCCTGTCCGCGGTTGTGCTGTTTCTCCATCAGCAGGTAAAGTTTCTCCAGTCCGTAACGCCATGTGCCGTACTTCTTCTCGTAGTATGACATTGGCTTCAGCAGGCGAATCATCGCCACTCCACACTCATGCTTCAGCTGTTCCATGGATGCATGCTTTAACGAACGACATGAACAACGGATGCGGTTGGAGCACCGTAGATGAATACTCAGGATGGAACTGTGTGCCTATATACCAGCGCAAGCTCGGTATTTCCACTATCTCCACAAGGTCTGCGACAGGATTCATGCCCACACATTTCATCCCGTGGGCTTCATATTCCGCCCTGTATCTGTTATTGAACTCATAGCGGTGGCGGTGGCGTTCGGTGATGACGGAACGCTCGCCGTATGCCTCCCACGTACGGCTGCCCTCCACAAGTGCGCAGTCATAACCGCCGAGACGCATGGTGCCGCCCATCTGCGTGATGTCTTTCTGTTCCTCCATCATGTCAATGACATTGTGAGGTGTCGCGGCGTCCATCTCGCTGCTGTCGGCATCCTTCCAGCCCAATACATTGCGTGCGAACTCTATCACCATCATCTGCATTCCGAGACATATTCCGAAGGTCGGTATATCGTGGGTGCGGCCATACTCGGCGGCGATAATCTTGCCTTCGACGCCACGGTTGCCGAAGCCTGGGCAGATGACTATGCCTGCCATGCCGCTTAGCTTCTCGGCGACATTCTCACGGGTAACGGTCTCGCTGTTGACGAAGACCGCCTTGACCTTACGGTCGTTATATGTGCCGGCATGTGCCAAGCTCTCAAGTATACTCTTATAGGCATCCTGCAGATCATACTTGCCGACGAGGGCTATACGTATCTCCTTGACAGCCTTTTTCCTGCGCTCCAGGAAGTCACGCCACGGACCCAGTTCTGGAGTCTCTCCCGGTTCCACGCCCATTTTCCTGAGGCAGATGGCGTCAAGTCCCTGCCGCTGCATATTGACAGGCACCTCGTAGATGCTCGGCAGGTCCTGGCTCTGAATCACTGCCGCCATGTCGACATTGCAGAAATGCGCGACCTTTGCCCTCAGCTCCTCACCCAACGGATGTTCCGTGCGCAAGACCAGCACCTCAGGCTGTATGCCAAGGCCCTGCAACTGCTTCACGCTCGTCTGTGTAGGTTTGGTCTTCAGCTCTCCAGCCGCCGCCAGATAAGGGACATAGGTGAGGTGGATATTGAGCGCCCTCTGCGGTCCTAACTCCCAGCGCAGCTGACGGATGGCCTCCAGGAAAGGCTGGCTCTCGATGTCACCGATAGTGCCTCCTATCTCGGTAATCACAAAATCCAGCGGCTGTTTGGTAGCATTCAGGAGTATCCTGCGCTTTATCTCGTCCGTAATGTGCGGAACGACCTGGATGGTCTTGCCGAGATAATCGCCACGGCGCTCGCGCTCTATGACGCTCAGGTATATGCGCCCTGTCGTCACACTGTTGTCACGGGTGGTCTCTATGCCTGTAAACCGCTCGTAATGTCCTAAATCGAGGTCGGTCTCCATGCCGTCGGCCGTGACGTAACACTCGCCGTGCTCATAAGGATTAAGCGTCCCCGGATCGATATTGATGTAGGGATCGAACTTCTGGATTGCAATCTTGTAACCTCGCGCCTGCAACAGTTTGCCAAGCGATGCCGAGATGATACCTTTGCCAAGCGACGAGGTCACGCCTCCTGTGATAAAAATATACTTTGTTTCCATTATATAGAGTTTTGAAGGTCAGACGGCTGCGCAGTGCTTGCGGACGGCTGGGCATTTCCCGTATGACCGTAAGACCGCACAGCCGTCTGAACCCGAAAGTGTGTCAGTTGTAGCAACTTTCACCATGCTCGTAGATATCGAGGCCTTCCTCCTCTATACGGGCATCAACACGAAGACCGTGTGTCTTCTTGATGCCGTAGAAGAGTATCACGCCACATATTGCCGCCCATGAACCGATGACGAGAATACCGAAACATTCTGCACCAAGGAATCCGAAGCCATGGCCGTAGAAAAGCCCCTGTGTAGTGGAGAGCAGACCTGTCATTACCGTACCGAGTATGCCGCATACGCCATGCACCGATGCTGCGCCTATAGGGTCGTCGATATGCAGTTTGCGGTCGATGAATTCTATTGCGAAGACGAGTACCGAGCCACAGGCAAGACCGACGACGACCGCTCCGACAGGAGACAGCACATCACAGCCTGCCGTAATACCGACAAGGCCTGCCAGGATACCGTTGAGTGTAAGGGAGAGTGAAGGCTTGCCGTACTTGAGCCATGTGACGAACATCGTGGCCATGCCGCCTGCTGCCGCTGCGAGGTTGGTGGTAAGGAAGACATGCGAGATGGCGATACGGTTCACTGCGCCTGAAGCGGCCAGCTGACTGCCGGGATTGAAGCCGAACCATCCCATCCAGAGAATAAACACACCAAGGGCTGCCAGCACAAGATTGTGTCCCGGAATGGCGCGGCTCTCGCCGTTCTTTCCGTATTTTCCAATACGTGGACCGAGAGCCGAAGCTCCGACAAGTGCCAGTACGCCACCTACACTGTGTACTATCGCCGAACCTGCAAAATCATGAAATACAGCGCCGAAGGTGGTCATCATGAAACTGTCAGCCGCATCATTGCAGAGCCAGCCGCCACCCCATGTCCAGTGACCCTCGACAGGATAGACGAACAAGGATATGATAGCACTGTATACCATATACATCGAGAACTTCGTGCGCTCTGCCATTGCTCCAGAGACGATAGTGGCAGAAGTGGCACAGAATACAGTCTCGAATATCAGGAAGCCTTCCACAGGCAAGTCGCTCTTGTAGAAAGAGAGGTCTCCCCAATTCGGCATGCCGACGAAACCGGCGCCGTCACTGCCGAACATGAAGCCGAAACCTATGAAGAAAAACAGCAATGAGCCTACCATGAAGTCCACAAAGTTCTTCATAAGGATATTAGCGGCATTCTTTCCACGGGTGAATCCCGCCTCACAGAGGGCAAATCCAGGCTGCATGAAGAAGACCAATATTGCAGCCAGCAGCATCCACACGGTATCCAGTGATAATCCTAATTCGTTCATAATAATCAATTGTTTTTGTGTTTGTGTTGTTGTTCGTTCCTGAAAGTCTTACAATACTTATATAGATGTATGGAAGAGCGGGGATGAAAATACTATTTCTTGTCTCTCAATACCGTATCGCCGCTCTCTCCCGTGCGTATGCTCCATGTGTCAATGACGTCGCTGACGAATATCCGCCCGTCACCTATCTCACCCGTATGGGCTACACGCAAGATGACATTCACCGTGGGTTCTGCAAACTGGTCGCGGCAGACGATGGTCAGAGCCACACGCTCTATAACATCCGTGGAATACTGTACACCACGGTAGATTCTCTCCTCACGGCTCTGCCCGATGCCGTGCACATTGTGATATTCAAACCAGTCGATATCCGAATCAAGCAGGGCTTCCTTGACATCCTCGAACTTTGTCTTGCGGATAATTGCTTCAATCTTTTTCATACATCAGTATTACTTAGTTTGTGTTGTTTTACTTTTGCCGATTATACTCTTACGACGAATTTGGTGGCAAAGGTACACTTTTTAAACGATATACACAACATTTTGTATAATAAATTTTGAATTTATGAACATTAGTCAAGTTTTTGCTATTTTTTTACATAAAAATGTCAACAAATATTTTATTTTTACATCAAAATGTGTTACCTTTGCACCGTCTTTATAAAGAACAGCAAACACAAAACTAAAATCAGGCTCACAATGACACATAAAATACATTTTACGAAAATGCACGGAGCGGGCAACGACTACAT
>JAIDEM010000120.1:0-4240 GCA_029054825.1 Prevotella sp.
AACCGCATAGCCGTATAACCGCATAGCCGTATAACCGCATAACCGTATAACCACATAACCGTACATATATAATTCAAAATGGATAAAAGGATACTTACTATTCAGGATATTTCCTGTGTGGGTCAGTGCTCTCTGACTGTAGCGCTGCCTGTCATTTCCGCCTGTGGTGTGGAAACTGCAATATTGCCGAGTTCGGTGCTCTCCAATCATACTGCTGGGTTCTCTGCCTGGACATTCTGTGATCTGACGGATGAAATGCCGTCAATCCTTGCGCAGTGGAAGAAGGAGAATATTGATTTCGACGCATTCTATACAGGATATGTGTCGAAGGCGCAGATACCCCATATCATGCAGATAATGGATGAGGTGGCTCGTCCCGGTGCATTGCGTATCATAGACCCTGTGATGGGAGACAACGGAAAGCTGTATGCCGGTTTTGACGATGATTTCCCTATGGAGATGCGCAAACTGATAGAGGGTGCGGATGTCATCCTTCCGAACATGACGGAGGCACTTCTGCTCTTGGGCAGACCGTATGTGGAGAGTGGATATTCTCAGAACTTTGTAGAAGATGTGCTGAAGGGACTTTCGGCTTTTGGTGTGAAGAATGTTGTGCTGACGGGTGTCAGTCTTGAGGAGGGCAAGCTCGGTGTTGCCTGCTATGACGGTGAGAAGGTAGAGTATTATTTCACGGAGCGTATGAATGTATCTATGCACGGTACGGGTGATGTCTATTCATCATCGTTCGCCGGTGCCATGATGTGTGGCAAGAGTGTTGTCGAGGCGGCTTCGATCGCTGCGGACTTTGTCGTGGAGACGATACGCCAGACCATAGATGACAAGGACCATTGGTATGGAGTGAAGTTTGAGAAGGCTCTGCCGTATCTTATAGGAAGGCTTGCTGAATAATGGTAATGATACCCTTGACGTACAGAAACGAAGAATAAGAATAAAAGACCGGCAACCTGCAATGATATGAACTGCGGAGGTTAGACGAAAAACTTTCGTGGTTCATATCAAACCGTATTCCGTTGTTATATTATCTGACGTAACCATACAAAATGAGAAGCAGGTCCGTGTGACAAAAGAGAAATCTGTAATTCACTGGATTATGTAGCGAAAACTACCTCTTTACGATGCATAATCCACTGGATTGCGATATAAAAAACAGTGACTTTTGATGCAGTGAGGCTCTTGTACCGGTTTTTAGTTGCTGTTTTTTTTTTCTTGTAATTAAGTGAACAAAATTAATGTATGATATAAAGCGCAGTTGTTTTTGAGATGTTTTTCGTTTTGGAGCGAAGAAGCATAGTGGGCTATGCGACTGAGGGAGAAGACGGGGACAGCCAAAAAGAGCAAGTTTTATGCATGCAATATTATGCCATTTACTTGATTCTATATAGTATCGTTTGATTTTGTTTGCTTACTTAATACAAAAACAGTTACTTTATTAATATCCTGTCATGCTCTCGACAAAGTTTGGTGGCAGGTTTTTTGCTTATGATTCATTTGGCAGCAGTGCATTACGGTATATTCCCGTTCACTCTCCTGTGCGGAATTCAGAAGGAGAAATTCCGCGGTGTGTCTTGAAGAATTTGGCAAGTGCCGCTTGTGAGGGGAAACCGTACTCGATGGATATCTCCTGTACAGTCTTGTCTGTGGAGCGGAGAGAAGCCTCTATTTCTTTCAGCAGATAGTCGGCGATGATGTGTTTCGGGCTGTTGCCTGTGATATAGCGTGTGATTTCTGCAAGATAACGTGGGGTGATATTCAGCAGTGAGGCATAGAATGCTGTGTCTCTGGAGCCCTTGCAATGTGCCGTCACCTGCTCCATGAAGCGGTTGTACAGTTCCATTTTTCTAAGGCTGTGACTTGTAGAACTGATAGAGTATACCACCTGACACCTTATATATTTATGTGCAGCGGAAATGGCTGTAGGGATATCGTCTCCCATGGCCAGTCTTGTAGCGATGGCCGATGACAATGTTCCTCCTACGCCGTGCAGTTGCCAGCCCTCTCTGTTGGGTGATGTGAAGAACTTCGGAGGCTCTTTGCTCCCGGCGATGTCGAGGAGACCAGTGACAAGTCCTTCAGTACAGTGTCCTCCACGCAGGAATACAGCCTTCGCCCCCATGTCGAGGATGCGTGATGCAGTCTCCTGCATATCGGCATTACTGTTTATGCTTTTCCCGAAAAGACGTTCAGCCTCATTGCATTTGAGGACGAGGACGCTTGTTATCGGGAATAGCAAACGTGTATATTCCTTAATGGTATCGGCATCCATGAGTTCTTCTCCGCGTGAAGAGAGAAATCCTGGTGCACAGACGATATGTCGGCAACCGACAATTTCGTCTCTTATGGCCCGTATGACATTCCTTTGCCGTATCATTCCTGCCTTTACGGCTTTCGGACGTACATCCTGCAACACAGCCTCCAGCTGTCCTGTGACAATCTCTTCAGGAAGATCGTAGATGTTGCTGATGCCTTGTGAGTCCTGTGATGTGATGGATGTGATGGTGGAGAAAGCCATGCCTCCCATGGCTGATATGGTCCTTATGTCAGCCTGTATGCCTGCTCCGCTCGTGCTGTCGGAGCCAGTGATTGTCAATATGGGAGTAAGATGTTTGGACAAGATATGTTGGTGTAAAGGCAAGTGGGCGGAGAAGCCCACTTGCCGGAGTATAATATTTTATGGTTTATATAGCACGCTTCGTTACGCGGTAGCCGTATGTTGCCACAACGCAGAAGCAGATGAAAGGCAGTATGAAGGATATGTTGACGGCAGGCATGCCGAAGAGTTCTCCCTTATCGATGATTGATGCCTGTAACGGAGGGAGGACGGAACCTCCGAGGATTGCCATAATGAGTCCTGCTGCTCCGAATTTTGCGTCTTCTCCCATCTTGTCAAGGGCGATGCCGTAAATGGTCGGGAACATCACACACATGGTGAATGATGTTGCCACGAGGCAATAGAGACCTCCGCGACCTGTATTCGTTATCGCTCCGATGATAAGCAGGGCGGACAGTGTGCCGAGGATGCGGAGAAGATTGCCCGGCTTGATGTATTTGAGGAGATATGTGCCGACGAAACGTCCTATGCAGTGGCTTCCCATAGCTATTATGTTGTACCCCTGGCTGAGTACCTCGGCATTCTTCTCTGTCATCGGACCGGAAGTGTCAATGCCGAGAATGCCACCGATGAAATGCTCGAGCGCCGTATAGTCGCCTTCGGCAAGGAGCAGGCGTGTGCCGTACTGGATGATGAATGTCCAGCACATTATCTGTGCTCCGACATAGCAGAATTGTGCCAATACGCCTTCACGATAGTGGTGGGTATGCCATAGGCGGCGCATAGTTGGACCGAAGTTTATGTCATGGCACTGGTCTCCGTTTTTCGGCATCTTTACACATGCAAAGATTATCAGCATGCACACGATTACGAGTCCTATGGCGAGATATGGACCAATGAGCACGGAGAGGTCGCTGTCGCGGAGTATGGCAAACTCTTCATCGGAGAGATTGGCGCGCTCTTCTGTAGACAGTGGATTGAGACGGTTCTGTATGAATGTCATTGCCACGAACATTCCACACAATGAGCCAACAGGATTGAAGGCCTGTGCCATGTTAAGGCGGCGTGTGGCGTTCTCCTCCGGTCCCATGGTAAGGATATAAGGGTTGCAGGAAGTCTCAAGGAAAGACAGACCGCAGGTGAGGATGAAATATGCAATGAGGAAAGGAGGGAACATGCCTATCATCTTGGCAGGGAAGAATAAGAGTGCTCCGAGTGCATAAAGCCCGAGGCCGAGCATGATGCCGGCTTTGTATGAGTACTTGCGTATGAACATTGCTGCGGGGAATGCCATGCAGAAGTATCCGCCATAGAACGCTACTTGCACCATAGAGCCTTCCGTGACGCTCATTCTGAAGATTTTGGAGAACGCCTTGACCATCGGGTTTGTGATGTCATTGGCAAAACCCCATAATGCGAAACAGCTTGTGACGAGTATGAACGGTACAAGCATGCTGACTCCATTGGAAGTGAGGAGTCCTGTCTTTTTCTTTTCCATAGGTTTCGGATCGGCCTGTCCTGTATATATAAGACAGACTTGCTAAGTTAGTTTCTTTGTTGTTTTGATTTTTCTAGTCTGACTGCAAAGGTAATAAATAATAATGAAAAACGGAAAATGAAAAACGGAAAATGATACATAGAGGTATAAAGTTTTGTGCTTTTCCTTTGTTT
>JAIDEM010000120.1:4250-4790 GCA_029054825.1 Prevotella sp.
TTTGTTTTTACCAGAATTATTATTAATTTTGCGAGAAAATATCAACTAATATGACTGTCCATGAAGAAAGTGCTTTCTCTGCCGCCTAATTTGGTGGAATGTTTCCATGATATAACTGGATTGCCAAAAGATGAATGGTACTGTACAAATGATCCTGTAGACCAAAAACTCGGTTCTGGAGGTGGAACGACATGGGTCTTGGACTCTTGCCCAGACACATTCCGCGATGAGAAGAAAATCATACTCCATGCCGGCGGACAGAGCCGTCGCCTACCATCATATGCACCATCGGGAAAAATCCTAACGCCGATACCTGTCTTCCGCTGGGAAAGAGGGCAGAAGCTCTCGCAAGACTTGCTGTCATTGCAGCTGCCGTTGTATGAGGATATAATGGCCAAGGCTCCAGCGTCACTGAAGACAATGATTGTCAGCGGTGATGTTTTTATCCGTGCCGTGAAGCCATTACAGGAAATTCCAGAGGCAGATGTCGTGTGTTACGGCTTGTGGCTTAATGATGATATAGCGAAGGACCATGGTGTG
>JAIDEM010000121.1 GCA_029054825.1 Prevotella sp.
CTCTGAAAAACGAGCAGGGCAATACCAAGGTCGTGAAGGATAAGGATCTTGACGTTCTCGGAGCAAGTTTCCGTGCCATCAACGACAACGAGAAGAAGGAACTTGACATTACATACGGTCTGAAAGTGGGCAAGGTGAACTCTGGAAAGTTCAAGGAGGCCGGTGTGCCGATGGGCTTCATCATACAGAAAGTCAACGATGAGAGCGTCAAGACCATTGACGACCTCAACAGAATAGTCAAGGAAGCCGGAAAGTCAAAGTCTCCTGTGCTCTATATACAAGGTATATACCCTACAGGCAAGAAGGGATATTTTGCCGTTCCGCTTGAAGATTAATGTGTCAGAATCAGAATAGATGTGCATTCCCCGAATAAGGGGAGTGCACGCTTTCACTAAAAAAGAACATAAAAACAATGGATATAAGAGAACTTAATATACGTATCGAGCAGGAGTCAGGCTTCGTGCAGAATCTTGTTTCGGGCATGGATAAGGTCATTGTCGGCCAGAAGCATCTTGTCGACTGCCTTCTCGTCTCTCTCCTTTCAGACGGCCATATACTCCTTGAGGGTGTTCCGGGTCTGGCGAAGACGCTTGCCATCAACACATTGTCAAAACTTGTGCAGGCGGATTTCAGCCGTGTACAGTTCACTCCTGACCTTCTTCCTGCCGATGTCATCGGCACGATGATATACTCGCAGAAGGATGAGAAATTCCAGGTGAAGAGAGGACCTGTATTCGCCAATTTCGTGCTTGCCGATGAAATCAACCGTGCTCCGGCAAAGGTACAGTCGGCTCTCCTCGAGGCCATGCAGGAGCATCAGGTGACTATCGGCGACACTTCCTTCAGACTTCCTTCGCCGTTCCTCGTGATGGCGACACAGAACCCTATTGAGCAGGAAGGCACATATCCGTTGCCAGAGGCGCAGATGGACCGTTTCATGCTGAAGGTTGTCATAGGTTATCCTTCCCTGCAGGAGGAGAAGCTTATCATCCGCGAGAATCTTGCAGGCAACCTCCCGGAGGTTACTCCTGTCACAACGACACAGGAGATAGAGCGTGCACGCGAGATTGTTCGCGAGGTGTATATCGACGAGAAAATCGAACAGTATATTGCAGACATCGTTTTCGCCACACGTTTCCCAGACCAGTATGGCCTTGACGAACTGAAATCTCTCATTTCGTTCGGCGGTTCACCACGTGCCTCCATCTCTCTTGCTAAGGCTGCACGTGCGTATGCCTTCATCAGACGCCGCGGCTATGTTGTGCCGGAAGATGTGCGTGCCGTGGCTCATGATGTTCTGCGCCACCGTATAGGCCTTTCTTATGAGGCGGAGGCTACCAATGTGACGACAGAGGAGATTGTGTCACAGATAATAAACAAGATACAGGTTCCATAATGAATACCAACGAGATACTCTCGCGAGTTCGCAAAATAGAAATCAAGACCCGTGGACTGAGCAGCAATATCTTTGCGGGACAGTACCACAGTGCCTTCAAGGGACGTGGCATGGCATTCTCGGAGGTGAGGGAGTATCAGTTTGGCGACGATGTCCGCGATATCGACTGGAACGTCACAGCGCGTTTCCATCGCCCTTATGTGAAGGTTTTCGAGGAGGAACGCGAACTTACCGTCATGCTTCTTGTGGACGTTTCTGGGTCACTCTCTTTCGGTTCCCAGCGTCAGGAGAAGCGCGAAATGGTGACGGAGATTGCTGCTACGCTGGCTTTCTCCGCCATACAGAACAATGACAAGATAGGTGTGCTGTTCTTCTCCGACCATGTGGAGAAATACATTCCGCCCAAGAAAGGCAGGAAACATATCCTTTACATCATACGCGAACTGCTTGATTTCAAGCCCGACAGCAACCGTACGGATATCTCAGGGGCGATAGAGACGCTTACACGGATGCAGAAACGCCGTTGCACGGCTTTCCTCTTGTCTGACTTCTGTCAGCAGAGACCGTTCAGCAAGGAGTTGCAGGTATGCAACAGAAAGCATGATGTCGTGGCGATACAGGTGTATGACCATCGTGACAGCGAGCTTCCTGATGTAGGACTGATGAGGGTGCGCGACTCTGAGACGGGATATGAGGATTACCTTGATACCTCTTCAAAGGCCGTGCGCACTGCATACAGGGCTAAGTGGCTGGAGCGTCAGGCGAACCTGAAAGAAACATTCTCCCACTCGGGCGTTGACTCCATATCCGTCTCTACGGCAGGCGATTATGTAAAAAGTCTTATGCTGCTGTTCAAACAGCGCAGTTAGGCCGGGATGGAGAGATTCTATAAAGATATGACAGAACGACTGTACAGAAAAATATTGATGCTGGTTCCTATGCTTCTCTGGATAGGAACGGCAGGTTGCGTATATGCCCAGAAGGTGCAGGTCGACGAGAGAATTGACAGCATGGAGATACTTCTTGGAGACCAGTGTCATCTGTATCTTACCGTAACAGCCAAGGAAAAGTCGACACTACTTCTCCCTGATTTCACTGATTCACGGCTCATAACGCCGGGAATAGAGGTGCTGGAGCAGGCTATGGTAGACTCTGTGATGCTTGATGACGGATGGCTCCGTACCACTTATGAGTACACCCTGATATCCTTTGAACCTAAACTGCACTACATTGCTCCGCTCAGCGTGATTGTCGACGGCAAGAAGTATATGGGTAAGAAACTCGCTTTGAAGGTGCTGGATGTACCTGTCGACACAACTAAGATGGACCAGTTTTATCCTGCCAAGGATGTGCAGACCAATCCCTTCCTGTGGGACGAGTGGATTCCCCTCGTCATGCTGTACGGCATAGCCTCGTTGCTGGCGGTAATGGGTATGCTGGCATACTTGCTGAAGAAGGGCAACAAGCCGATACATATCTCGTTCCGCATAGTCAAGCGTGTGCCTCCTCATATTAGAGCCATCACCGCGATAGATGAACTGAAGCAGGAGCGTATGGTGGCGTCGGACAACCAGAAGGAATACTATACCCGTCTCACGGACACTCTGCGCAAGTATATAGAGGAGCGGTTCGGATTCTCGGCAATGGAGATGACTACCTCGGAGATAATAGCGCGTCTGTCTGTAGAGGACCCGATGAAGGTTGCAGAACTCCGCGAAGTGTTTGAGACGGCCGATCTTGTGAAGTTTGCCAAGCATTCGGCGCTCATCAACGAGAATGACAGAAATCTTGTTGCGGCGATGGATTTTGTAAACTCCACAAAGACCGAGGAGATTGTCACAGAACAACGTGAGGAAACAAGACTGACGGACGACGAGAAACGCAAGAACGTCTCCCTGGCAGTACTTAAATACACTGTCTATGTATCAGCAGCCATTGCATGTGCATTGCTCGCATACATACTTTGGCAGGTTGTGTTACTTATAGAATAGTCATATGGAATTTGCAAATAAAGAATATCTGCTGCTGTTGCTCCTGCTCCTGCCGTACCTTATATGGTATGTGCGCTTCCGCAAGCGTACAGAAGCGACGATGACGCTCAGCGACACGTGGATGCTGAAAGGGATGCCAAAGACATTCCGTCAGCGGCTCTCATGGCTTCCGATGGCATTGCGGTGTCTCACGCTGGTATTTGTCGTGCTTGCACTCTGCCGTCCTCAGACGCATAATGCATGGGACGAAAAGACAGTGGAAGGTATAGACATCATGCTCGCGATGGATGTGTCGACATCTATGCTTGCGGAGGATCTGAAACCTAACCGTATAGAAGCGGCGAAGAATGTCGCGTCGGCATTCATCTCCGACAGGCAGAATGACAATATAGGACTGACAATCTTTGCTGGCGAGGCATTTACACAATGCCCTATGACGACAGACCACGCGTCGTTGCTCAATCTGCTGAAGAACGTCAGGACAGACATCGCCGCACGTGGCCTTATAGAGGACGGCACGGCTGTCGGCATGGGGTTGGCAAATGCTGTCACGAGACTGAAGGATTCTAAGGCGAAGTCTCGTGTCGTCATACTCCTTACCGATGGTTCCAACAACCGCGGAGAAATTTCCCCGATGACTGCGGCGGAGATAGCCAAGAGCCTTGGCATACGCGTCTATACCATAGGTGTCGGGACAAACAAGGTCGCTCCTTACCCGACGATTGTCGCAGGAAGTGTGCAGTATGTCAATCTCCCTGTGGAGATAGACACCAAGACTCTTGAGGATATAGCTGAGAAGACCGACGGCAATTTCTATCGTGCGACAAACAACAGTGAGCTGAACCAGATTTACAAGGACATAGACAAGCTGGAACGCTCGAAACTCAGCGTGAAGAAATTCTCGAAGCGCTATGAGGCTTTCCAGCCTTTTGCCATTGCGGCCATACTGTCGTTGCTGCTTGAGGTGATTTTACGCTTAACCTATTTCAGAAGGATTCCATAATGCGATTTGAAGATTCTACATATTTGACACTGTTGCTTATAATCCCGGTGCTTTTCGCATTGAGATTCTGGATGCTGTGGCTACGCCATAGAGCATTGAGGCAATGGGGTGACAAGGAACTGACACTGCGCCAGATGCCGGATGTCTCACGACACCGTCCTATGATAAAGTTCTGCCTGCTGATGAGCGCTCAGGCTCTGTTCATCGTCATGCTTGCCCGTCCGCAGATAGGAACGAAAGTCAGCAACGAAAAGCGTCACGGCATTGAGGCGATAATATGCATGGACATCTCCAACTCCATGCTTTGCGAGGATGTGCAGCCGTCAAGGCTTGATAAGTGCAAGATGCTTGTAGAGAACATGGTTGACCATTTCGTAAACGACAAGATAGGCCTTGTCGTCTTTGCCGGCGATGCGTTTACCCAATTGCCGATAACAGCCGATTATGTCTCTGCCAAGATGTTTCTGCAGAGTACCACTCCTGCGCTTATCGAGGAGCAGGGAACGGATATAGCTAAGGCCATTGAACTCGCGCAGAATAGTTTCACGAAGCAGAAGAACATAGGCCGTGCCATAATAATAATCACTGATGGCGAGGATCATGAAGGACAGGCTGTGGAGGCGGCGAAAGCGGCAAAGAAAGCAGGCATTAAGGTTTTTATTCTCGGTGTCGGTCTGGACAAGGGCGCTCCTATTCCAGATGGTGAAGGTGGCTATATGATAGACAATTCGGGCAATGAGGTGATAACTCGCCTAAACGAGCAGATGTGCCGTGAGATAGCATCTGCCGGAAGTGGCACTTATATCCATGTGGACAACACCAACGAAGCACAGGAACAGCTGAACTCCGAGCTTGCAAAGATGCAGAAGAGCGAGGTCAGTTCGGTGATTTACAGCGAATACGACGAGCAGTTTCAGGTTGTCGGTCTGATAGCCATCCTGCTCCTTGTCCTTGAGATACTTGTTTTCGAGGCCAAGCCGTCGTATCAGAAGACGATGAACCTTTTCAAGAAGAAGCACATGGCGGTAGCGGTGCTGTTCCTGCTTCCTGTAGCGTTGAACGCCCAGAACGACCGTATGCTCATCCGTCAGGGCAACAGGCAGTTCCATTCACAGCAATATGAGAAGGCGGAGGCGACATACAGGAAGGCAGTTGCCGCGAATCCGAAGAATCCTGAAGCGCAGTACAATCTCGGCTGTGCTCTAATGGTTCAGCAGAAGGACTCGATGGCTGTAGGATGTTTCCAGAAGGCCGGAGAACTGCAAACAGACAAGTTGCGCCGTGCGCAGGCCTATCATAACATGGGAGTCATCTTCCAGCAGAACAAGCAATGGAGCAACGCCGTCGAGGCATACAAGGAGTCATTGCGCATGAATCCGAAGGACAACGAGACACGCTATAATCTTGCCCTCTGCCTGAAACAGAAGCAGAAAGATGATAAAAATAAGAAGAACCAGCATCAGGGACAAGGCAAGAGCAAAGACAACAAGGACAAGAAAAAGGACGATAAGAACAAGAATGACGAGAACAAGGACAAGAATCAAGATAAAGACAAGCGTAACCAGGATACTCCTGACAAGATGAGTAAGGAGAATGCTGAGCAGCTCCTCAATGCAGCCATGCAACAGGAGCAGACTACCCAGCAGCGGCTGAAGAAAGCGCAGTCACAGCCGCGCCGCTCCCGTCATCAAAAGAATTGGTAATCTTATGAAACGACTATACTATATATTACTTTTGATGTTCATCGCAGGCCATATGGCCGCGCAGACTATCAATGTGTCTGTCCCACAGCATGTCGCTGTCGGCGAGCAGTTCAAACTGATGTATACCATACATACGCAAGACGTCAAGGGCTTCCGTGGCGGAAATGTCCCTGACGGCATAGATGTGCTGATGGGACCCTCTACAAGCACCCAGTCCAGTTTTCAGATGGTCAACGGGCACACGAGCAGTTCCTCCTCTGTCACATACACATATATTCTGTCTGCCGAGAAGGCCGGAACATATACAATCGGTGCGGCGCGGGCGAAAGTGGCAGGGAAGGATGTTGTCTCCAAGGCAGTGAAGATCAAGGTCAGCGGACAGGCACAGGCGGCTTCTAATGGAGGAAGGATGCAGCCTGCTGGAGCACAGGTCAGACATGCTGGCTCACGGATATTAGGCAACGACCTGTTCATCAAGGTCACGGCAAACAAGAATACCGTCCACGAGCAGGAACCTATATTGCTGACCTACAAGGTCTATACACAGGTAGAACTTACACAGCTCGAAGGTAAGATGCCTGACCTGAAAGGCTTCCATACACAGGAGATACCTCTGCCGCAGCAGAAGTCCTTTCACATGGAGAACGTCAACGGCCGTCCCTATATGTGTGTTACATGGAGCCAGTATGTCATGTATCCGCAGATGACGGGCAAGCTGGAGATACCGTCGATAACATTCAAGGGCATAGTCGTGCAGGAAAACACTACAGTAGATCCGTTTGAGGCCTTCTTCAACGGTGGCTCCGGCTACATAGAGGTGAAGAAGAACATCACAGCTCCGTCTGTCACGGTAAACGTCCTGCCGCTTCCGGCTCGTCCTTCAGGCTTCTCTGGCGGTGTCGGCAAGTTCTCCATCTCCAGCTCGCTGAACAAGAAGACTGTCGTCGCCAACGACCCTGTGACATTACGCATCGTAGTCAGCGGCAATGGCAATCTTAAGCTCATAAAGCAACCTGCTGTCCAGTTCCCGAAAGACTTTGACAGGTATTCCCCAAAGACAACCGACAAGACAAAGCTGACAGGTAACGGGCTGGAGGGCAGCATGATATACGATTACCTTTTCGTTCCGAGGCATCAGGGTGAATATACAATCCCATCCGTTGAGTTCACTTATTACGACACGTCTTCCAACACCTACAAGACTGTAAAGACCCAGCCACAGACCATAAAGGTCACTCCTGGGAAAGGGGGCTCCAATACCGTTGCCGACTATTCCGAGAAGAACGAGGACATCTACGGTCTGCGCCATACGGACGAACATACTCTAAGACGTGACATCATATTCGGCAGTATAGCCTACAATTCGGTCATCGCCCTAATCATCATAGGCTGTATAGTGCTTATAGTGGTATTCCGAAAACGCGCCATTGCCAATGCCGATATTGTCGGCATGAAGGGCAAGAAGGCCAACAAGATTGCTACGAAACGCCTGAAGCGTGCCTCAAAACTCATGAAAGCGCAGAAGGAGTCAGAATTCTATGATGAAGTGTTGCGTGCCCTGTGGGGATATGTAGGCGATAAACTCAATATCCCTATCTCTGAACTCTCACGTGAGAATATCACCGAGCGCCTTTCCGAGCGTAATGTAGGCAGGGGCATCATCTCGGTCTTCGTGGATGCCATAGACGAGTGCGAATATGCCCGCTACGCTCCGGGAGAGGCTCTGGGCAAGATGTCCGCAGTTTATGAGAAAGCTATGAATGGTATAACGGATATAGACGATTTCCTGAAGTCAAGTAAGTCAAGGAAACTGAAGGTGCCGGCACTTCTCCTGTTGGTTCTCATGTCCTTGCTGTCCTCTTCTGTTGTCGCAAACAATACGGCATCAGAGGCCTACACCAAGGGCAATTACCAGCTTGCCGTGAAGCGCTATGAGCAACTGGTAAAGAAGACTCCTTCCGCTGAGAACTACTACAATCTCGCCAACTCATACTACCGCAATGACAATATCGCGCAGGCAATCATAGCCTACAACAAGGCTGTGCTCCTTGCTCCTGCAGATAAGGACATAGCCCATAACCTGCATGTTGCTCGTTCGAAGACCATAGACAAGATGCATCCCGTTGCCGACACGTTCATCGTGGCATGGTGGGACGCTCTTGTGAAAGTGCAGAACACCAACGCATGGGCCGTCATGGCGATAGTGTCGCTGACGCTCGTCGTCGTGTTTATCTTGACTTTCCTGTTTTCTGATATCGTTATGCTAAGACAGACAGGTTTCTTCGGCGCTGTGGTCATGTTCGCACTGTTTGTTCTGTGCAACGTATGCGCCTACACCCAATACCACGCCCTGACGGCAAATGACGGGGCTGTAGTCGTTACGAGCGACAGCTCTGTAAGGAAGTCTCCCGAGCAGAAGTCCCAGGAGGAGACTGTCGTCCATGAGGGGACGCATATGAGAATAACGGACGAGACGGTAAAGGGCTGGTATGAAGTGCGTCTTGACGATGGTACGGAGGGCTGGGTCCTCGCCAATACAGTCGAAAGGATAATCGTTAGATAAGCGGTTTGACTGTTATATGGAGATGACTCCTCCTATCGCTCGTAACTCACAACCTACAACCTATCCCCCCCCACACAACCTACAACCCATAACCGTATAATATATATATGCTGAAAATAAAGACATTCGAGGTCAATCCTCTGCACGAGAACTGCTATGTGGTCAGCGACGAGACAAAGGAATGCGTCATCATCGACTGTGGCGCGTTCACACCTGAAGAGCAGGTGGAGATCATCAGCTACATTACCTCCGAGGGGCTTCGCCCACAGCACCTTATAGCCACCCACGGACACTTTGACCACAACCTTGGAGCGGACGCGCTGTATAAAGCCTTCGGACTGGAGATAGAGCTTCATCGCGGCGACGAGCGCATCTTGCGCGACATAAAGGAGCAGGCGACGATGCTGTGTGGCATGACTGTCGGTTTTACACCTCGTATCGGACACTTCATCAGCGGCAACGAAGAGATACACTTCGGTACACATAAACTGAAGGCGATAGCCACTCCTGGACACTCCATGGGAGGACTGTGCTACTATTGCGAGGAAGAAGGCGCACTCTTCTCCGGCGATACCCTTTTCCGCCTGTCTATAGGCAGGACAGACCTTCCGGGCGGCTCCATGTTTATGATTATCAACTCCCTCCGCTACCTCAGCCAGCTACCAGATGATGTGACCGTCTATCCCGGCCACGGCCCTCATACCGAACTTGGCTACGAGGTAGCCCACAACCCTTACCTGGACCGCTGACACGCCAGAGGCAGGAAGAAACGCCATACTGTAGATGAATTCCTCTGAGAAGATTATCCTGGGTATAGACCCTGGTACGAACATCATGGGCTACGGTGCCATAAAGGTCTCCGGCAACAAGGCCACACTGATAAGCATGGGTGTCATAGATATGCGCAAGATGAGTGACCCGTATCTCAAGTTGGGCTACATATTCCAGCGTGTGACGGGCGTCATAGAAGAGTATCTTCCTGACGAACTCGCCATCGAGGCTCCATTTTTCGGCCATAACGTCCAGTCCATGCTTAAGCTCGGCCGTGCGCAGGGCGTTGCTATCGCTGCTGCCATCCAGCGCGACATACCTATCCACGAGTACGCTCCGCTGAAGATAAAGATGGCTCTGACTGGCAACGGAGGGGCTTCGAAGGAGCAGGTAGCAGGGATGCTGCAGCGGATGCTCCATATCGACAAGGCCGAGATGCCAAAGTTTATGGATGCCACAGACGCCCTTGCCGCCGCATACTGCCATTTCATGCAGATGGGACGCCCAGAGACAGGTGGCAGGCATTATGGCTCGTGGAAAGACTTTGTCAACAAGAACTCAGACAGATGCAAGAAATAATACATATCGAGAACGGCATCTGCCGCATGCCCCAGTGGCGTATGGCAGAGCCCGTCAGTTTCACCCTCAGGCAGGGCGAGCACATTGCCATTACAGGCCCTAACGGTGGTGGCAAGTCGATGCTCGTCGACATCATCACCGGTGCCCATGCCCTGCAGCCGATGAATCCTGTGAGGTACGATTTCTCCCCACGCAAGGCACGGCTTGTCTCCGACAACATAAAGTGCATGACATTTCGCGACTCCTACGGTATAGCCGACAGCAACTACTACCACCAGCAGCGCTGGAACCAGAACGACATCTCCTCCGCGCCACTCGTCTCCGCGCTCCTTGATGAAGCTTTCCATATGGCAGAGGAAGGGCTTGTACGCAAGACCGTGTTCGACAAGTTTGCAGTCAGAGACGAGACACCACAGATGGAAGCCAGTCGCCTTGCCGCCGAGGAGAGCGAGCGCACGGCCATGCGTCGCGAGCTGGAGGAGGTCAGGAAAGACCTCTACACCATGTTCCGCATTGACCGCCTTCTCGACAAACCCGTCATACTGCTTTCGAGCGGAGAACTGCGCAAGTTCCAGCTAACAAAGACTCTCCTCACTAATCCCCGCGTGCTCATTATGGACAATCCTTTCATCGGTCTTGACGCCGAGGCACGCCGTCAGCTCCACGACTTCCTATGCCTCCTCGCCTCGCGCGACACGGTGAGCATCATCCTTGTGCAGTCGAAGAGCGACGATATCCCAGACTTCATCACTCATGTCGTGGAAGTGAAAGACATGAGGGTAGGAGAGCGGAAGACACTTGCGGAGTACAGGGCAGGGATTACCCCTCTGCCGCCACATGTCCTCGATATGGATCGCGCTGATGCTATAAGAGCTCTCCCGAACGAAGTTCTTGGGACGGAGAGCATAGTGGAGTTCCGTAACGTCAATATCCGCTACGGCCAACGCACGATACTTAAAGACCTGACCCTCTGTGTCAGGAACGGCGAGCACTGGGCTCTCTCGGGAGAGAACGGCGCTGGCAAGTCTACTCTTCTTTCCATTGTCTGCGCTGACAATCCGCAGGCCTACGCCAACGACATTATGCTTTTCGGACACCAGCGTGGCAGAGGAGAGTCCATTTGGGACATAAAGCGCCATATCGGATACATCTCGCCTGAAATGCACCGCGCCTTCCAGCGCGATGTTCCCTCTCTCCATGTCGTCGCTTCGGGACTGTCAGACATGACAGGATTCTATCGGCAGCCCAAGGCTGAGCAGATAGGTCAGTGTCTCTTCTGGATGAAGATATTCGGCGTGGGACACCTTGCTGAGCAGACATTCTTGAAGCTCTCGAGTGGAGAGCAACGCCTTGTCCTCCTCGCCCGCGCCTTCGTCAAGGACCCCGCACTGCTGATACTTGACGAACCACTCCATGGTCTTGACCTCCACAACCGCCGCATGGTGAAGGATATCATAGATGTCTTCTGCCAACGCCCAGGAAAGACGCTGATCATGGTGACCCACTACAAGGAGGAATTCCCAGAATGCATAGACCATAACGTTTTCCTGAGAAGGCATGGCGAAGGCAAAGAGTGAGTGTAGTGGTTTGGTTGATAATTTTACGGTCTGTGGTATTAGGTTAACAACCGTCCAACTGCACGTAGAATCACATCACGGTACGTTCCTACAAGTTACTCTATATTCTAACCATGACCTCCGGCTTAACAACCGCACAGCCATCACAAAACCACTAACCGTCAGAATGTCTCCGTCACGACAATGTCGTCGTGAGGTATCTTGTTCCATGAGAAGAGGGAGATGAGTTCTTTTGCAGAGACCTTTCCGGGGCGGTCTATCAGGCCAGCATGAAAGGCTAGGTGTCCTACAGCCTGTTCCGGTGAGCATACGGTGCGGATGTGCCCCATGTCAAGGCTCTTGTCACGTTTTGAGAGTCTCTGCCATGAAGCGTTGCAGAGGAGAGGGACGTGACAGAAGGATGGAGGGGTGAAGCCCAACAAGCGGTGGAGATACTGTTGCTGTGGCACGGAGAGGAGGAGATCGCGTCCCCTGACAACCTCGGTGATGCCCATTAGCGCATCGTCCACGACAACGGCGAGCTGGTAGGCCCATGCACCATCGCCTCTCTGGAGGATGAAGTCGCCGCACTGGCTTGCAAGAGGGACGGCGTGGTCGCCGTAGTGGCGGTCTCGGAAGGTAAGGGTCTTGTTTGGTACGGCAAGTCTTGTGGACCTCACGGCGCGAAGACTGCCTCCAAGATGGAGACTGATATCGCGGAGGCGTTGCGGGATGGTGTGCACAGTCCTGCCATCAGATTCATGTGGTGCCTGTGTCGCCATGATTTCTGCGCGTGTGCAGTAGCATGGGTATGTGTGTCCTCCGGCTTCGAGCTTGCGCAACTGCTCCTCATATAGTGAGAATCGCTCGCTCTGTACATGGCGCTCGTCCCAGTCCAGACCAAGCCAGCGGAGGTCATCGTCTATCTGCTCAGCATACTCCAGCCGGGAGCGCTGGCGGTCGATATCTTCTATTCTGAGTACGAACTCTCCTCCCTGACTCCGTGCGGAGAGCCAGGCGAGGAGAGCTGTCCATATATTGCCGAGGTGCATACGACCTGTTGGTGATGGCGCGAATCTTCCTTTCATGATGCTTTTATCTCAAATTTCTTTATCTTCCAGCCCATGACTGCCTGGAATATGGACATCAGTGGTGACAGGTAGCAGAAGAAGCAATAGGGGAGATAGGTTAAGGTGGCCACTCCGAGCACAGTTGACTGGGTCATGCCGCATGTGTTCCAGGGTATGAGTACGGAGACAACTGTGGCGCTGTCTTCGCATGAGCGTGAGAGGAGGCGTGGTTCGTATCCCTGCCGACTGTATTCTTCCTTGAACATATTGGCGGAGAGGATGATGGAGATATATTGGTCACCTGTCATGAAATTCATGGCTATGCCGTTGAGCACTGTGGCGGTGACGAGTCCTGCGCGTGTCTTCACCATGCGACGGAACATGGCGTGGAGGAAGCTTTTCAGCATGCCACAGGCTGTCATTGCTCCGCCGAAAACCATCGCGGAGAGAATGAGCCAGATGGTGTTGAGCATTCCTGTCATCCCGTTTGTGGAGACGAGATCGTCAAGGATTGGGATGCCGGTCTTTATGGAGGTGGACTGGCTCAGTGTGATGATGACAGACTGGAACAGCGAGCCGGATATCTGCATCAGTATGTCTCGCTGGAATATTAGCATCATGACTACAGCCATCATGGACGACGAGAACAGCACGATGAGTGGCGGCACTTTCCTGTATATGAGATACGCTGTGGCTATAGGTACCGTAAGGAGCCATGGGGTAATCGTGAATGTCTGCTCGAGAGCTTCGATGTATTGTGTTGTGTCGCTGTCGCTTGACCCTTCCATCCACAGCCCTGCAAGGCAGAATATGGATAGGGTGATGAGCATGGTGGGTGTCGTCGTGAGCATCATGTAGCGGATATGCTTGAACAACGGAGTGCCTGAGACGGAGGATGCAAGGACTGTAGTATCGCTCAGGGGCGAGATTTTGTCGCCGAAGTATGCACCGGAGATTATAGCGCCTGCTGTCCATCCGTCTCCGAAGCCGAGGGCGCGACCAATGCCGAGCAGGGCGATGCCGATAGTCGCGATGGTTGTCCATGACGAGCCTGTCATCAACGAGACGACGGCGCTTATGACGCAGGCGGAGGCGAGGAAGACGGCAGGATGTATGACCTGTATGCCGTAGCAGATAAGGGTGGGAACGATGCCACTTATCATCCAGGATGCTGAGAGCATACCGATGACAAGCAGGATATAGATAGAGATGGTGGTCTCGTGCACCTTGACCTCTATGTTGTGCTCGATGGTGCTCCATTGCACTTTGCATATTCCCATGCCGAGGCACACGCACACGGCAGTGGCACACAGCAGTGCTATCTGGGACGGACCGGCGAGCGAATCGCTGCCAAAGACGGATATTGTCACGCTAAGCAACGCTATCAGTGTGACAAGGGGGATGGCACTGAGCCATGCGGATGGTTCTTTCATGTATGCTATATATATGTTGTTATTTCTACGGTTTTATTGCTCTTTTGGCAGAAGGTCCTGCAGACGCAGCAGTTCGTCGCGGTACTGCGCTGCCTGTATGAAGTCGAGGTTTTTGGCAGCCTCTTTCATCATGTTGGTTGTATGCAGGATAGATTTGCGCAGTTCTGCCTCTGTCATGTTGCGCATGATAGGGTCTGCCACCATCTGACGGTCGTCCTCAGGAAGGACATACTTGCGCTCTGATGGTTCAATGTATGCACCGTCTTCGATATGCAGCTTTTTCTTCATTTCGTCGTATGCGCTCTGGCGGGATGTCTTGGCTGTACCCTTGACGGCATCGAAGGCCTGCTGACGCATGGCAGAGAGACCTCCGTCCTGTATGTCCTTGACTATCTGCTGAGGAACAATGCCGTGCTCCTCGTTATACTGCATTTGTTTGGCACGGCGGCGGACGGTCTCGTCTATGGTGACCTGCATGGATTGCGTCATGCGGTCTGCATACATTATGACAAGTCCGTTGACGTTTCTCGCGGCGCGTCCCGCCATCTGCGTCATACCACGGGCGTTGCGGAGGAATCCTTCCTTGTCAGCATCAAGTATGGCAACAAGGGAGACCTCCGGGATGTCAAGTCCTTCACGCAGGAGATTGACTCCCACAAGCACGTCATAGGTTCCAGAACGAAGTTCGTTGATGATCTTTATGCGGTCAAGCGTATCTACATCGGAATGGATATAAGCTGTTGGAATATCGTGGTTTAACAGGTATTCTGTCATCTCCTCTGCCATGCGCTTCGTGAGCGTGATAACAAGCGTACGCTCCCCGTTCTCCCTATGCTCGACGATCTCGTTAAGAAGGTCGTCTACCTGGTTTGCTGTAGGACGGACTTCTATCCTCGGATCAAGAAGTCCAGTAGGACGGATAATCTGCTCTACGACGATGCCCTCTGCCTGCTCCAACTCGTATGGGGCAGGTGTCGCGGATATATATACGACCTGCTTCGCGAGGGCCTCGAACTCCTCGAACTTCAAGGGGCGGTTGTCGAAAGCGGCTGGAAGTCTAAAGGCATATTCTACAAGATTCTGCTTTCTTGACCGGTCGTTGCCGTACATCGCGTGGAGCTGGGGGATGGAGGCGTGGCTCTCGTCGATGAAGAGAAGCATGTCTTCAGGAAAGAAATCGAACAGGCAGTAGGGACGCTGACCTGGCTCACGGCCATCGAAATATCGCGAGTAGTTCTCTATGCCGGAGCAGTGGCCCATCTCCTTTATCATATCAATGTCGTACTCGACGCGCTCCTTGATGCGCTGGGCGCGGATAGAGTCGCCCAGTTCCTCGTAGAATGTCACACGGTCCATCAGGTCGTCCTGTATGTTGCGGACAGCGATGTCTATCTGTTCTTTTGATGTCACGAAGATATTGGCAGGATAGACCTGGTATTCCTCGAAAGACTCGAGCCGCGCGAAAGTGACGGCGTCAAGTTCGGCTATTGAGTCTATCGTATCGTCCCACATCTCGATGCGCAGGATACGCTCGGAATATGCCATGGCAACGTCAATTGTGTCGCCCTTCACACGGAAGTTGCCTCGCTCAAGGGCGATGTCGTTACGTACATACAAGGCTTCGACGAGTTTTCTCAGCAAGTCGTTGCGGTCTATCTGCATGCCACTTTTCAGCGTGATGACCGACCCCTTCATCGCGGCAGGGCCTCCCATGCCGTATATGCATGACACGGAGGCGACTACGATGACATCACGTCTGCCAGACAGCAGTGATGATACGGCTGACAGGCGCAGGCGGTCTATCTCTTCGTTGATGGCGAGGTCTTTTTCTATATATGTATCAGAGGAAGGCAGATAGGCCTCTGGCTGGTAATAGTCGTAGTAAGAGACATAATACTCCACAGCATTGTCTGGGAAAAATGCCTTCATCTCCCGGTACAGCTGTGCCGCAAGGGTCTTGTTATGGGAGAATATAAGTGTCGGACGATTACATCCAGCTATTACGTTTGCCATGGTGAAGGTCTTGCCGGAACCGGTCACGCCCAGCAACACTTGCGCGGGGTCTCCACGTTTTATACCTTCTGTCAGCTGGCGTATTGCTTCAGGCTGGTCGCCGGTAGGTTTGTATTCTGATGTGAGCTTGAATCTGTGCATAGATGCAAAATTACGGATTTTTTCTGAAAGAATTGTTATAAATGATGAATAATTTGGGAAAAACGTCTCTGTTCTTTTGAAATATGGAAAAATATGAGTAATTTTGTAGCCTAAATGTGCGCATGGATTGCCACTATTGCAGAATATTCAGTAGTAAGGAATGAAAAATATTTTTGTATCGTTATTTATAGCCGTTTTGCTTACAGGGTGTGCCAAGGAGTTCAACTCTGTATACAAGCTTTCTGACAACGAATATAAATATGAATATGCCAAGCAGTGTTTTGCTGCAGGGAAATACAATCAGGCATCGGCTTTGCTTGGTGACCTCGTGACACCGATGAAGGGAACAGACAATGCGGAAGAGTCTCTTTATATGTATGCAATGTCGCTTTATAAAGGAAAGGACTATGAGGTCGCCAACGAGGCTTTCAAGCGTTATACTACATCTTACCCACGTGGCTCATTTGCAGAGATGGCGTATTTCTATGCGGCAGAGAGTCTCTCCGAAAGCTCCCCTGAGCCTCGCTTGGACCAGATGCCGACACTGGCGGCTATAAAGGCGTATCAGGATTATCTTGATATCTATCCACAGGCTGCCCGTCGCAAGGAAGCGCAACAGCGGATGATTGCTTTGCAGGATAAGCTTGTGATGAAGGAGTATCACAATGCAAAACTGTACTATAATCTGGGAACTTATTTCGGAAACTGCCTTTCTGGTGGTTCCAACTATGAGGCATGCATTATAACGGCCGAGAATGCCTTGAAGGATTATCCTTATATGGATATGCGTGAGGATTTCTCATTGCTTATAATGAAGAGCAAGTTCTATCTTGCCCAGCATAGTATAGACGCAAAGAGAAACGAGCGCTATCAGAATGCCGAGGACGAATGTTACGGATTCATAAACGAGTATCCGGATTCCAAGAACCGTGACATTGCAGAGCAGTTTATAACGGTCTGCAAGAAATATACCAGCAATCAGGCTCAATAAGATTCAAGGTTATCGTTGAAGGTAAAAAGTTAAAATAAAAGATATTAGATATGGACTACAAGAAATCAAAAGCCCCTACAAACACCGTTACACGTAACATTGTAGAACTTAGCAATGACACTGGCAACATATATGAAAGTGTTGCCATAATGGCTAAACGTGCAAATCAGATTGCTGCAGAAATAAAGCAGGACCTGAACAAGAAACTTGCAGAGTTCTCTTCTTATAACGACTCTCTTGAAGAAGTATTCGAGAACCGCGAGCAGATAGAGATATCACGCTATTATGAGAAACTACCGAAACCGACTCTTCTCGCCGCCGAGGAATTTGAGCAGGGACAGGTTTACTGGCGTGACCCTTCACGCGAGAAGGTTGAGGAGGACTAATTATGATTCAACGCATACAGAGCATATATCTCTTCCTTTCCATTGTGGCAATGGTAGTCTGTGCATGTCTGCCTGTTGCCACAATTGCCCCAACAAGTATGGGCGTTGTCTCTGATATGTATAATTTATGTATCATAGACGGCAATGACGGGAGTCTGAGCTTTGCTGTTTCTGGACTGTTCGCTCTCCTTGCTGCCAGTGTCATAACCTCTGTCATCAACATTTTCAGCTACAACAACCGAAAGGCACAGAGCAGAGACTGCTTGGTGACCATAATGCTCTTGTTGCTATGGATAGGCCTTTATGCTTTTGAAGCATATACATACAACACCGAGAAAACCGCATTTGAGATTCGTTTTACAGCATGTCTGCCGATAGCTGCTATTATCTTGCAGTGGCTTGCACGTGCAGCAATACGTAAGGACGAGAAACTTATACGTTCGATAGATAGAATAAGATGATACTCTGATGGATTCTTACTATAGTTGTTGGTATTGTTTTGATAGGACATCTAAAAATAATTATAGAAGAATATAGATAAACTTATAATTGATTACACCCCAAAGATTGGCGACCAAATCTTTGGGGTGTAATTGCTCCATAATATATGTTTCGTATAAGAAGAGAATTATGTATTTACAGAGGAATCCTATTAAAAGATATACTTGTATTGTTATCGTTTTCTCGCAAGTTCTATAGCTTCTTTTCCCGTAATAGCGTGAATTCTTATTTTAACGATACAGACAGTTTTTAGGAATCTGTTTATTTCCTCTGTGGGATCTGTTCCTTTGCTGTATTTATTGCACAATAATTTTAACGCGGAGACTTTATCCTTATCTGTATCAATGATTACAGCCTCGCCAAAAGCTATGATACTGCGGAAATAGCACGTATATTCTTCAGGTACGATATCATCCTTATCAATGATACATAGTGAGCATTTGGGATTTCGCTTTATGGCATCGATTTTGTGCCCTTGTTTTGCACAATGTATGTATACAAATCCATTATCGTACACATAATTAACAGGTACGGCATATGGGTAATCATTATCGCCATCTACAGCCCAAACGGCAACTTTACCTTGTCTCAGAATTTGCAAGGTTACTTCTTTTGGAAGTTCTTGCTTGTTTCTTCTTAATTTTCGCTCCATCATGCAAGCACCTTAAGTCCGATTATTGATAAAATCAATGTTGTAATAAAAAATAATCTCCAGAATGATGTTGGTTCATTAAAGAAGATGATTCCAACACAGACTGCTCCAACAGCCCCGATCCCAGTCCATACTGGATAAACTGTACCGATTGGTAGGCTTTCTGCTGCCTTTGCCATGAGGAACATACTCATCGCTAATGCTATCAGAAATCCTGTCCACCACCATAAAAGTTCATTTCCAGTTGCAGATTTCGTTTTGCCAAGACAAAATGTAAAGCAGACCTCCATAAGTCCTGCGATTATAAGATAAATCCAATTCATGATAAAGTTCCTGTTTTGAGGGCTGCAAGAATTCTCGGCGACTCCTTCTAAGGCTTATGCAAAGATACAGAAAAATTGCTGAATAAGCAAATTTCAGTATCTATTATTTATATTATATACAATAAACCAGGAACTTTTTATAATGCAGTTCCTGGTTTATTATTATTACCAAGTATTTGGTAAGCTTGCAACTTCTCTTTATTTCTTGTAATATGGAGTATTGTAAGTGAGTCTGATGCCATCGTCTGTCCTTGAGAGGATAAGAGTTGTGCCATCATTACCAATGTTGTAAAGATATGCACCATTCTCAGCTGAGACCAGATGGTAGATGACATTGAAAGTTGTTGCTATGTCAGCAAGAGCATCTTTTGATTTCATTGGGATGTCAACGGTGAGCTGACCGATTTTGTTCTTCTGCTTGACGTCCTGATAGTTTATTGTCAGGTAGATTTCTGTACCTTGGCAATTACCTTTAAGGCAGTCTTTTGCCTCGTCATAGACATAACCCTTTGCCGAGATCTGACGTGTGATTTCCACTACATTACCGTTCAGGTCGATACCGTCAAAATCAAAAGCGTGTGCACCAATGCTCATTATGAGTGCTGTGAGTGCAAGAAAAATCTTTTTCATTTTAATTACAGATAAATTTTATGTTGTTGTTGAAGACTGGTGCAAAATTACATAATCTTTTCAGAAAAATGTAAGTGCAACCATGAAAAAGTTATATATATTATGATTTGTTAACGTCAGTATGTCATAAGAAAGCGTGGAATGTATATATTCTGTCACTTAGTTCCACTTCTCATACATCCCTGATATTCTCATGTTTTATCGTTGTTATAGTCAATGATATGGTATAAAATAGAAGGCTCTCACAAAAATGTGAGAGCCTTCTATTGTTATGAGAGATTAGTCTTCCCAGTTCTCTGCAGCCTTACGTACGTAAGTCTTGTAACGGAGCTGAGCCATGCGCTTTGCTTCTGCAAAGAGTTCGTCAGCCTCCTGTGGGTAAGCCTTCTTCACAGAGAGGTAACGAACCTCACCATCGAGGAAGTCCTGGAAGAGATCCCAGTTTGGCTCCTTAGAGTCAAGAGTGAATGGGTTCTTACCCTGGTCAGCGAGCTCTGGATTGTAACGCCACAGATGCCAGTAGCCACAAGCCACGGCACGAGCCTCCTCTGCCTGTGAACGTCCCATGCCACCCTTAATCTTCAGACCGTGGTTGATACATGGAGCGTATGCAATCACGATAGATGGTCCCTGGTAAGCCTCTGCCTCTCTGAATGCCTTGAGACACTGAGCGTTGTCAGCACCCATGGCAACCTGTGCGGCATATACATAACCGTATGTTGTAGCAATCATGCCGAGGTCCTTCTTGCGGATACGCTTGCCCTGAGCAGCAAACTGTGCGATAGCACCGAGTGGAGTAGCCTTAGAAGCCTGACCGCCAGTGTTAGAGTAAACCTCTGTATCAATAACGAAGATGTTAAGATCCTCACCTGATGCGAGTACGTGGTCGAGACCGCCGTAACCGATATCGTAAGAAGCACCGTCACCGCCAATAATCCACTGTGAACGCTTCACGAGGTAGTGATCCAGAGTCTTGAGCTCCTGGCATACAGGGCATCCAGCCTCTGCACCTTTGGCAATCTCAGGCTTCAGGATTTCTGCAAGACGCTTTGTCTCGTCAGCATCGTTCTGCTTCTCGATCCATTCAGCGGCAGCAGCCTGATACTCTGCAGAGCCCATCTTCTCGTCAACAACCTTCTTGAGGAGGATTGTCACGCGCTCCTTCATCTTCTTGTTACCCATTACCATACCAAGACCGAACTCGCAGAAGTCCTCGAACAGTGAGTTGTCGAATGCTGGACCCTGTCCCTTCTCGTTTGTTGTGTATGGTGTTGATGGGATAGAAGCTGAATAAATAGAAGAACAGCCTGTTGCGTTTGCGATAATCTCACGGTCACCGAAGAGCTGTGAGATGAGCTTTACATAAGGAGTCTCTCCACAGCCAGAGCAAGCGCCAGAGAACTCGAAGAGTGGTGTTGCGAACTGTGAGTTCTTTGGATTTGCCTTGATATCGATGAGGTTCTGCTTTGATACGACATTATCAATGAGGTAATCCCAATCCTTAGCAAGCTTCTTCATATCCTCTGCATCAGGGTTGTAAGGAACCATCTTGAGAGCCTTCTCAACCTCACCTGTCTCCTTGTTTTTCTTTCCAGGACATACATCGGCACAGTTGCCACAGCCAAGACAGTCGAGAACAGATGGCTGGATGATGAAGTGCATACCCTTCAGAGCAGCTGGAGCCTTGATTTCCTGCATAGCAGCATCGATGCCCTGCTTCTCCTCGTCAGTGAGGGCGAATGGACGGATAGCTGCGTGTGGACAAACGAAAGAACACTTGTTACACTGGATACAGTTGTCTACATTCCATACAGGGACGAATGCTGAAACGCCACGCTTCTCCCAGCGTGCAGCACCGTTGTACCATGTGCCGTCTACAGTGTCGAACTTCACGAAGTCTGAAACCTTCAGGTCTGCGCCCATCTGAGCGTTGATAGGACGTACAAGTTCCTTGATGAATGCAGGAGCATTGTCCTCCTTGATTGCATCGTCAGCAAGATTTGCCCAAGCAGGATCAACATCAAGCTTCTTGTATTCGCCGCCACGGTCAACAGCTGCATAGTTCTTGTTTACGATATCCTCGCCCTTCTTTCCGTAAGACTTTACGATGAATTTCTTCATCTGCTCTACGGCGAGGTCTACTGGTATAACCTCTGTAATGCGGAAGAATGCAGACTGGAGGATAGTATTTGTACGGTTGCCAAGACCTATTTCCTGTGCAATCTTTGTGGCGTTGATATAGTAGACTGTAATGTTCTTCTGAGCGAAGATACGCTTAACCTTGTTAGGGATAAAGTTCACAAGCTCTTCGCCCTCGAATATTGTATTGAGGAGGAATGAACCGTTCTCACGGATGCCACGTGTAACATCGTACATATTCAGATAAGCCTGAACGTGGCAAGCCACGAAGTTAGGTGTCGTGATCTGATATGTAGAGCGGATAGGCTCGTCACCGAAGCGGAGGTGTGAACATGTGAAGCCGCCGGATTTCTTTGAGTCATAAGAGAAATAAGCCTGGCAGTGCTTATCGGTATTGTCACCGATGATCTTAACAGAGTTCTTGTTTGCACCTACAGTTCCGTCAGCGCCAAGACCGAAGAACTTAGCTTCGTAGATAGACTTTCCACCGAGTGCCATCTCTTCTACTACAGGGAGAGAAGTGAATGTCACATCGTCAACGATACCTACAGTGAAGTGGTTCTTTGGCTCTGGGAGCTCAAGGTTGTTGAATACAGAGATAATCTTTGCAGGAGTGATGTCTGAAGAGCCGAGACCATAACGTCCACCTACGATTACCGGACGGTTCTCTGCGTCATAGAATGCAGACTTGACATCGAGGTAGAGAGGCTCGCCTTCTGCGCCTGGCTCCTTTGTACGGTCAAGTACGGCGATTCTCTTCACGGTCTTTGGCACAGCCTTCATCAGGTACTCTACAGAGAACGGACGGTAGAGGTGAACAGCAACCATGCCGACCTTCTTGCCTTCGCTTACGAGGTGGTCGATAGCCTCACGTGCAGCCTCTGTTGCAGAACCCATGAGGATGATGATATTCTCAGCGTCAGCAGCACCATAGTAGTTGAAGTTGTGGTACTCACGACCTGTAATCTTGGAAATCTCGCCAAGGTAGTGCTCTACTACGTCAGGGATAGCATCGTAGTACTGGTTGCAAGCCTCACGGTGAGTGAAGAATGTCTCAGGGTTCTCGGCAGTACCACGTGTCACAGGACGCTCAGGAGAGAGGGCACGGTCACGGAAGTTCTTGATGTCCTCCTCGTCAACGAGCGGACGGAGGTCCTCCATATCCATAACCTCAATCTTGTGGTACTCATGTGATGTACGGAAACCATCAAAGAAGTTCACGAATGGGACGTGTGTCTTCAGTGTAGCGAGGTGAGGAACTGCTGTGAGGTCCATAACTTCCTGTACAGAACCAGAGCAGAACATAGCGAAGCCTGTCTGACGGCAAGCGTATACATCCTGGTGGTCACCGAAGATACAGAGTGAGTGGGATGCAAGTGTACGTGCAGAAACGTCAAACACGCAAGGGAGCAACTCACCTGCAATCTTGTACATATTAGGAATCATCAGCAACAGACCCTGTGAAGCAGTGAATGTTGTTGTCAGGGCACCAGCCTGCAGAGAGCCGTGAACGGCGCCGGCAGCACCACCCTCAGACTGCATTTCCTGTACACTTACTGTCTGTCCCCAAAGGTTCTTGCGACCACGGGCAGCCCAGTCGTCTGTGTGCTCCGCCATAGGAGATGACGGTGTGATAGGATAGATGGCAGCAACTTCACTGAACATGTAGCTCACGTGTGCAGCAGCCTCATTACCATCACAAGTAATGAATTTCTTTTCTTTTGCCATGTTTTTGTAAATAAAAAAGTATACTAATGTTATATATGTATCATCTGTGCTTTTCCACGGATGTGGTTTTCTTGGCAATGCAAAGATAATAAATTATTTTTGGAAAGGTGTTTCGTGTCGCTAAACCAAACATGTAATTTTAGACATATTAACTAATTAAACTTTTTTTATCACTTAATTTATGTCAACTTTTCCGTTTTCGTGAAATTATCATTACCTTTGCAGTACCTGGAAGTCGTAGATACGGCGACTGGTCAATGCATGAAAGTTCAATTATGACATTACACATTTTCAATCCGGAACACGATCTTGCCCTTGCGGCAAATTCTCCCTTTTGGACATCGCCTAAGGCTGGTGCTCGTCTTCGCCACGACCTCGGCTGGTTGCCGGCATTGTGGGCGAAGTCTGGCGATGCTGTCGCGGTCGGGGATATATCAGCTTCATATTCAGAGGCTTCTCTATTGGAAGACAGGCTTGGGTTGAAGTATGGCAATGTATTGTTCTGTACATTGGGCGACATATCCGCAAAGGCTCTCTCCGACAAGATAGACCGTGTGGAGGTATGGGGATGGGACTTGGCGGTCGTGAATCAGTTGCGCAGAGCTGGCATTTCCCGTGGGCTCATGCCTTCGGAGACTTTGCTGGAGCGTCAGCGTGCGTTGTCGGACAGGGCTGTTGCAGCAAGGCTCCTTGAGCATCTTGTAGGTAAGCATGATTGTGTCTGTGGCGATGCTGCTGCTGTCTATAATATAAATAATGTGGACCGTCTTATGAAAGAGTGGGGCGGTGTCGTCCTGAAGTCTCCATGGAGCAGCAGCGGCAGAGGCGTAAGGATTTGGGACGGGACATGTCCCAATACGCGGCGCTGGATGGAAAATGTCATCAGGTCTCAGGGGCACATCATGGCGGAGCGGTTTCTTGACAAGGTGGTGGACTTTGCCATGGAGTTTTATGCCGATAATGACGGTATGGTAAGGTACGCAGGGCTATCGGTCTTTGCCACGTCCGGCAGTGCGTATGTAGGCAATCTTCTTGTTTCTGAGGAGGAAAAGATCAGCAGGTTGTCGGCGTATGTCCCGGTAGAGCTGCTCCGGGATGTCCGCGAAAGCATCTGCCGATGGATGGAAGAGACGCTTTCAGGATGTTACGTCGGTCCGCTCGGTATCGATATGATGATAGTACGCTCGCAGGATTGTGACAGTTTCCTTCTCGACCCATGTGTGGAAATCAATCTTCGCCGTACCATGGGGCATGTAGCCCTTACCCTCTCGGCGTTTGAGAGTGTGCAAAACATGGCTATGAAGGTGCTTTTTGATAATGGGAAATACCGCTTCCGTATTGGTCATGGGGATTGGGATATGGAGAGTCCTGTGTAGGGATACGGGTGAAAACACTTTGAAAGGATAAGGAAACCCGTGCACTTTTTGGCTGTAAGGATTCGCGTAAAAAGTGAGAAGAGTCCTTTCTGCCATGAAAATACGCTATTTTATTGGTCTTGCTACATTGTTGATAGTCAGCAAATAACGAATGCTGATATTCTGACGCTTTACAGAAAGTGTGGCGAAAGGTGACCTTTTTCGGTGTAAAAGGTCACCTTTTACATGATATAAGGTTATCATTTGTGTCCCGAATCAGTATGTTTTGCTGCCAAAACATACTGATTTTCTCTTGAAGACGGTATAAATAGGACTTGCAAAGTGACATGAATCGCCATTTTCACGCCCGATTTCCCGATTATGATAAACAGAGCATGAGAAAACTCATGTAAATCATTTGATTTTTTCATGTATAGATTTTGATAATTCAGCAAAATCATGTATATTTGCAACGTAGATGGAGATATGGAAGTTGTGGCAAGTGTTTGGCGCACTATGATGTCAGGCGATACATGTACAGGCTTCTATCTGGAAATCACCATATTGTGTAATATCTAATAAAAACGTGATGAAAGTTTGTGATTATACAGTCCTTCAGTCTCGCACCATACAGGCAATAGTTGCCTCAGTGATGTTTTTCATGGCAATCCAGGTCTCTGTTTCAGCCCAAAATGGTAATGACGGCAGGACACAGATTGTGATAGAGACAACGATGGGAAACATAAAGGTCGTGCTGTATGACGAGACACCGCTTCACAGCAACAATTTCAAGTCCCTTGTAAACCGTGGCTTCTACGACGGCGTGCTGTTTCATAGAGTTATAAACAAGTTCATGATTCAGGCAGGAGACTCAACAAGCCGTTCTGCCAGCCCCGGAGAACTACTCGGCGATGTGACGGAACCTTATACGATTCCTGCGGAAATCCGTTACCCCGAGATATTGCATAAGCGTGGAGCACTATGCATGGCACGTGAGGGAGATAATGTCAATCCGCATAGGGCTTCGTCAGCATATCAGTTCTACATCGTGTATGGAACGCGCTTTGACGACAACATGCTTGACCGTGTGCAGGCACGTCTTGACGCGGCAACGGGAGGGAGCATCGTGCTCAGTCCCGAGGTCAGGGACGTATATAAGCGTATAGGCGGAACGCCACATCTTGACAGCCAGTATACCGTCTTTGGAGAGGTTGTCGAGGGAATCGATATCGTGAGGAATATACAATGGGTTGACACTGACGCCAATGACCGTCCGCTGACCGATGTCCGCATCATCAAGGCGTATGAGATTGTGCGGTGAGTCATAGTCTGTCATGTTTTCCGTTGGTCGTTGTGAGTAATGAGCGTCTGGTTTCATGCTTAGGGACTTCACCGCTGTGTTAGCGTGCAGAGACTGTGAATCTGTGATTTGCGAGACAGGAAGAGAGGATATCGTGGATATTTTGCCCCTATAATGGGTATGTGAAAATGATTAATGTTAAAAAAAAATAAATAGAAGTTTTGGCGGTAATAGATGCTTGGCGTTCTCGTAAAAAATATGTAATTTTGCACTCTGTTTGGAATAAGTATCAATTAGAAACGCAAAAATTAAGATAGAAATGTCTAAGATTTGTATGATTACGGGAAAGAAAGCCATGGTCGGCAATAACGTTTCCCACTCAAAGCATCGCACAAAGCGTAGCTTTGATGTGAACCTCTTCAGCAAGAAGTTCTACTATGTAGAAGAGCAGTGCTGGATTTCACTTAAGGTTAGTGCAGCTGGTCTGCGTCTGATCAACAAGATCGGTCTTGATGCCGCTCTTAAGAAGGCCGTTGCAAACGGTTATGTTGATTGGAAGGACATTAAAGTTATAGGAGAATAATCAATATGGCAAAGAAAGCTAAAGGCAACAGAGTGCAGGTTATCCTCGAGTGCACTGAGATGAAGGAAAGTGGTCTTCCTGGAACAAGCCGTTATGTAACGGTGAAGAACCGCAAGAACACTCCTGAGCGTATGGAGCTCAAGAAGTATAATCCAATCCTGAAGCGCATGACTGTGCATAAGGAAATTAAATAATCCATTAAACCTATTATACAATGGCAAAGAAAGCGGTCGCAACCCTCCACGAAGGTAAGCAGGATGGTCGCGCTTATACTAAGGTTATTAAGATGGTGAAGAGTCCTAAGACTGGTGCTTATATTTTTGATGAGCAGATGGTCAAGAACGAGGACGTAAAGGATTTCTTTAAATAGACAAGACTTCTTTCACCGTAATTTCGAAAAGATACTTTTGTCCGCACAAAGTTCTGCAACGCAGAGCGTTGTGCGGATTTTTTTAATAAGACGACTGATTGAATAAGTTCAAAGGACACATAGCGCTCGTTGGAGCGAATATCATTTGGGGACTATATGCTCCTCTATGCAAGGACCTGCTTAATGCGCAGATTATCCCACCGATGGTTCTTGCCGGAATAAAGACAGCCGGAGCGGCTTTGCTGTTCTGGATTTTGTGGGCAGTATTTAAGCTGGTGTATCCTTCCCACACCATATCCACAGAACGGATAGAGCGGGAAGATTATCCGAAGATAGTCCTTTCATCAATGATGATTATCGCTGCCAATCAGATATTCATCACTTTAGGATTGCAGTACGCCAGCCCTGTAGACGGCACGGTATTGTGTGGAATAACACCATTCTTCACTCTGATTCTTGGTGCTGTATTCATGAAGCAGAGAGCCGGATGGATAAAAGGCATCGGTGCTGCACTCGGATTTGCTGGCATGTTGCTGTTCCTGTTCGGCAGCGAGGTCAATACAGAGATGCACGTAAGCAATCCTTTGCTCGGCGATACTCTGTTTGTATTGAGTCAAGTCTGCGGAGCGGTCTATTTGGTGTTTTCCGGCAATATCTTGGGAAAGTATTCGCCTTTCACACTGATGAAGTGGATGTTTCTCATTTCTGCCATAAGCATGATACCGTTATATGTACCGGAACTGATGATAGTTGATCTTGCAGGGCTGCATGCAGAGATGTCAGCCGCGATGTGGATAGAGTTGGGATATATCATCGTCTTCGCCACATTCCTCGCCTTCCTGCTCCTTCCGATAGGACAGAAACATGTGTCGCCGACAACAGTAGCCATGTATAACTATCTGCAACCTGTCGTCACGGCAATATATGCCGTGATGTTCGGACTGGCACAGCTGAGCATGCATACAATAGTAGCTACGGCGCTGATATTCATCGGCGTGTGGATAGTAAACAGAGAAAAACAATAAAAATCACAACCCATGGGAATATTCAGTATTTTCAAGAAGAAAGAGACACTTGACAAGGGGCTTGAGAAGACAAAGACCAGTGTGTTCGAGAAAATCAGCCGCGCCATTGCCGGCAAGACCACCGTCGATGACGATGTGCTTGACGAACTTGAGGAGGTGCTCATAACATCGGACGTCGGAGTCGATACGACGCTTGAAATCATAGACCGTATACAGCAGCGTGTCGCCCGTGACAAGTATGTCTCGACCTCAGAGCTGAACGAGATTCTCCGTGAAGAGATTGCTGCACTGCTGGAGGAGAACAATACCGGCGACCTTGACGATTGGGATCTGCCTTCCGACCATAGACCTTATGTCATTCTTGTGGTTGGAGTGAATGGGGTAGGCAAGACAACGACAATCGGCAAGCTGGCTTATCAGTTCAAGCAAGCAGGAAAGAAGGTTTATCTTGGAGCTGCAGACACATTCCGTGCCGCTGCTGTAGAGCAGATAGCCATTTGGGGCGAGCGTGTCGGCGTACCTGTCATCAAGCAGCAGATGGGCAGCGACCCAGCATCGGTGGCATTCGACACCCTTTCTTCTGCAAAGGCGAACAATGCTGATGTGGTGATAATAGATACGGCAGGGCGTCTCCATAACAAGGTAGGACTGATGAACGAGCTTAAGAAAATCAAGGACGTCATGAAGAAAGTCCTTCCTGAAGCTCCGGATGAGGTCATGCTCGTCCTTGACGGCTCTACGGGACAGAACGCCTTTGAACAGGCAAAGCAGTTTGCTGCCGTTACGGAAGTCTCTTCGCTTGCCATCACCAAACTTGACGGTACGGCAAAGGGTGGAGTGGTTATCGGAATCTCTGACCAGCTGAAAGTCCCTGTGAAATATATAGGACTTGGCGAGAATATGGAAGACCTACAACTGTTCAACCGCAGGAACTTTGTCGACTCTCTGTTCGGCAAGAAATAATAAATAGTGGATGAGGGGAAATGTCGTGCCCCTGAAAATGTTATACGGATATGATAAAAGGCAGAATTGACATAATCACCATGGGATGTTCGAAGAATCTTGTAGACAGCGAGTCTTTGATGCGTCTGTTGGGTCATTAAGGGTATGATG
>JAIDEM010000122.1 GCA_029054825.1 Prevotella sp.
CATGTATATATATATAATGTATGTGACCACCAGGAGTGCTTTAAGGAGGTTGGCAGTCAGGCCATATCATACACTACCGGTGTTCCGGCCATGATAGGCACAGCCATGCTCATGCAGGGACTGTGGAAGAAACCCGGTGTATTCACCGTTGAGGAGTTTGACCCAGACCCATACATGGATATGCTCAACAAATGGGGACTCCCTTGGCAAGTAGACGAGAATCCCGTATTGGTGGATTAGTGGTTTAGTTATTTGGAGGTTTGGCTGTGTAAAAGTTTCGGGGATATCCCATTCATCCATAAACACTTAACTAAACAACCAAATAACCAAATCACTAAACAACCATCCTCACACCCTTGATTTGAAATCATCATAGGAGAAATGCTTCCAGAAACGGAGTGTTTCTCCTTTCTTTATATATATATCCGGCAACGGCATGCCGTTGAAGGTATTAGTCTTCACCATCGAATAGATAGCCATATCACCAAAAACGACCTCATCGCCTTCCGTCAGTGTACACGCCATATCATACACCCCAATGACATCTCCACTGAGACATGTAGGACCTCCGAAACGGTATTTGTACTGTTTCCCGTCCTCACCGTCTGCCAGAGGAACACTTTCACCCTTCACTCTTTCCAAAGGCGGTGTGTAAGGCATCTCTATCACATCAGGCATGTGACAGGCGGCAGAAGTGTCGAGGATGACATTCTGCACACCATCGCCGCCTTCCGGCTGCACCTCAAGAACTGAAGAATGAAGCGTTCCGGCATTCAAGGCCACGGCCTCTCCAGGCTCGAGATATACCTCCAGACCATATTTCTCCTGCATACGCCTGATGCAACGCTCCAGACGTGGTATGTCATACCCCATCCGTGTGATATGATGACCGCCACCGAAGTTTATCCATTGCATGCGGTGAAGGATATCACCGAATCTTTCCTCTACAGCATCAAGCGTCTTCTCAAGGTCGTCACTGTCCTGCTCACAAAGGGTATGAAAGTGTATGCCGTCAAGAAGTTCCATCAACGGCGTGCCAGCAACAGCACGAAAGAACTCGCCTGCTGTCGTTCCAAGACGCGAACCTGGAGCACAGGGGTCGTATATGGCATGTCCCTCCTGTGTAGAGCATTCTGGATTTATGCGCAGCCCGACCTGCAGCCCGGCATCCTTGGCACGCTTACCATAGAGAGCCAACTGTCGCGGAGAGTTGAAATCAATATGATCGCACATGGCAAAGATACCGTCCATATCCTCCTCCTTAAATGCAGGAGAAAAGACATGATTCTCTCCTCTACCCTCCTCATGCCACAGCCTCGCCTCAAAGATTCCGCTTGCAGTTGCACCGGCAAGATATTCCGCCACCAAGGGATATAGTCCGTAACAGCTGAAACACTTCTGTGCCAACAGTATCTTACATCCGGTCCTGTCCATCACACCGCGCAATATGCGGAGATTGCTTTCAAGACGGTCTGCATCTATACAGAAATATGGGGTTCTTGCATTATTCATAGGAAATCATCAATTAATACAATATCAATAATTCGGTTTCATCTTGCTAAGCCTTCCATTCGAAGAAGATTCCATGGCAAAATCTTATGCAAAGTTAATGATTATGTTTGAAAAAACATTCCTTTCACGTGTAAAAAGTTCTGTTCTCCCTCGGTTTTACTCAATCATCTTATAAATGACAGCCATAAGACCGTCTGAAACGACAGTTATTCTGCCTTCGATATCTTGTCTCAAAGGGAGCAGTAGCCGCCGGCGAACTGATACATGGACAGACGGCCGTTCTCCATGATTAGGGCGTCATGGTAGTCTTTGGAGTCCTTGTACAGTATCTCTCCTTCCGTGAGGTCGTGACGGGTATCATGCTCCATCGCGTCTGCCACGGCAGGAGAAGACAACAGGAGGAGACGCAGAAGGTAACATTTACGCATTGTAGGCATAGTCCATATCATTAGACAGCATCAAGCTCTGTCCCAACGAAGTTTTGCAAATTCATCCTTGTTCTCTTCATTCGGGATATACTTCTTTGTATGTTCATCAAGACATACTGACTGTATGACGCCGGCGGCGAGGTCGGAAAGCTGACACTCAAACAGGGGTTTGTCTATAAAGTCCGTAATCATCAGGGTCTTGTCCGTGACAAGGAGATGACGGACATTCTTGTTGAAAAATATATCATCAGGATATGTGGTATATATGTATCCGCTGTTGATGTAGTTGCCTTTCAAATCCGTGACGGTAAGCCGGAGATGGTAGGCGTATTGCGTGAGGACATGCTCCAGCAAAACCTTGATGCCGTAATCGCGTATCATTTTTTTCTTAAACAGCCACTCGTTTTTATACCCGCCATCACGGAACTGCTGGTGAAGTTTCAACAACTCATCCACAGGGATATCATGACTCTGTGCGGCAAAACGGTAGCAACGCTCCAACAGGGAAAAATAAAACTCGAAGCGGTCACGCTCGGCACGCATGGAAAGATACGACTGTATCTCCTCATCAGAGACATGCACTACTGCCTTCAGGTATTTGCATGGAGTGAACATTTCCAAAAAGTTCTCTCCTCGTATTATTGACGTAGACAACAAATTGTATTCACCGTCTGCTTGCAAGTGCAATTTCCTCACATTACGTGACAAATAGTTACATAATACCCATGTATTATTCCTAAACTTAATATCAAACTCTTCTCCAAAACCGGAAGGAGGATATCCTCCTGTTAAATAAAATGTACCTATAATTCATAACGCTATGGTCTTTGATGTTTATATTCATCTAATTCATTTTTTAATTTATCAGCACGTTCAGTTTCATAATCCAACGCTTTTTGTCTTGCACCTTCTCCAGCTTCAAACTCCTTTGCTATCTTTGAATCGTATTTATCATATCCGGCCTCCCTGTTCCACTTCCTTACTTGGCTCTCCGCACGGTATGATTTGCCGTCCTTGCGTATCTTACCGCCACTTATGCCGGTCTTGATAGTCCATGGCGGAGGTCTCCCCCATGCCGTCGAGGGTGGTGCTCACGGTACCAGTAAGCCTTCCTTTGCTGTCATAGGAAATGATGCTGTGGACGGTCTGACCGTCGGAGATGAGCACGCTCGTGCCGGTAAGGAGTCCTGTGACATCGGTGCCGGAGGATGTGAAAACACAGTAAAAACATCAGCAAGAAACCTGTATATACTTTACTTTTCATGCCAATAATTAATTATCCTACAATCTGCTTTTTGAATATTCATATGTGCAGTACCTCCCAAATGATCTTTAGAAAGTCGACCGGACAACCTCCAATAATTGTCATTGACCAACGACACTTCAAGAGGCAGTTGCTCCAACATATTCTTATCCCCATAAATTGAAGACAAAATCATCAATCCGATCTTCCCTGCGGTCTCATAGGTCTGGAGAATTCCACAAGGAAGACTGCGAACAGTTGAATCCTGCGAATATCCATTATCCACCAACCTCTCATAACATGCTATTGACTTTTTCTCACCATCTATATATTCACACTCCTTACATTGCAACCTAACAAGCGACAAATTCTCTTTCCATACGCCACCTTTATCTATATATTGTACATAAGGACGAATAATAAGGGTATTAACAGCAATGTCTGATAACAGATTGCCCTCCATATTTTTTTTGATAAAAGTGATATTGTCAATAATATCATGCAATATATGCCGCAACGAAAAAGCATTTGCTTTCATATAATCCACATAAGAATATCCTTTAATTGAAAGAACCATACAATCCGATTGCTGAATCATAACATAGAATTCATCATAAGGAAGACTCCCTCTTATATCCCATATCTCATCATTTATCATCGACACCATATACGGTTTTTGCATCTCAGATATTTCATCTCCGTAAAGTGAAGTCAATATGGCAATGCCTATTTCCGCAGCCATCTTGTGTGTCTGAATAATTGGTACTTTTGTTACTTTCAAGTCAGGAACACAACCATAATCAGGGACAAAACGTCTTATTGTAGAAACAGAATCTGTCCCTATATATATATGTTCTTGGGTATGGCTCCTTCCATATACACCATCTCTCTTTGCTCTTTGAGACTGGGAGGACTTCACTATACCACATGCCAGTATTAGCACCAAAATAGATACATATATACTTCGTTTCCTTTTTGTTGAATAATCAATAGTTTCCATACAATGACATCTTACGTTCCTGCTCCACTTCTGTGTTTACTTTTATTGGATTAGCCTCTATCAAATATGATCTGTTATTTTTGCGATCTGGATCATTATAATCACTTGGCATATCCGTAGAAATTAATGTTACTTTTCCTGTTCTATGTTCATACTTCTTAAGAGAACCATTGGGTGTAGTAATAAAAGAATCACGTTGGACCTTATTAGCATGTCCTATATCCGTATCAGTGTCTATATCCTTAAGTTTCTGACCTTGAACAATATTATTGTCATCAGCCCAAGTCAGTCCTGAAAAATCATTATCAAGATAAGGTTTCAACTCCTTTGCTGTACTGTGACCGTGGGAATGAATCTCAGCAACTGTTTTATATCCAAAAGGAGCAGCACGACATACTACAGCTGTCGTTTTTCCTCTATTAGCCACTGTATATGTATACCCTCTCTGCCCTTTGTCATTCACCACTCGGAATATGGAAGAACCATATTCAACCTTATCACGAATAGAATTGTCATTATAATACATTCCAAAATCAATCGCGGCTTCATTTACTGTAAAGAAAAAATCTCCAGGTGCAAATCCCTTATAATCTACAAACTTCACAGGATTGTTCATACAATACACATACGGACTGACATGATAGTATTTCTCACATAGAGGGTCAAGCCTGTCCCATCTGAGGAGGACGGAATAATACTGCCGTGCGCCGTAGTCGTAGGTGTTCAGGCCGTGCGTGAGGTCGAGCTCCTTGCCGTTGTATTTGTACTTCTGCAGGGACACGCCTGTCGCGGTATGGTCACTGTATGGAGT
>JAIDEM010000123.1 GCA_029054825.1 Prevotella sp.
GGATAGACATGTCTGTACGTCTCCTCGCCCTCTCTGTTCTTGTCCGTTGCGGCATGAAGATGAAAGGTGTCAAGGCGGTATCGTGAGAGAGACGGCGCGGTTTTTGAACTGTGACTTGCGGGGCTGTCGGATGTGTTCCGGCAGTCCCGTTTTGTTGTGCTTTCGCGTTGTTGACGGTCATTCCTTTGACTGTGAAATATGGTGGAAAATAGAAAACTCATGCGTCTTTTTGCCTCGTAGAATTGCGGGAAAGCGAGTGGGAACTGCCTGACATGTATTTTCTTTATGGTTTTGCGGTATTGCATAAATGTCTATTTATCAATGTTTTGATGTCAAATGGTGGTGTTTGTGTTGCTTGTCATGTGAGTGAAGGGTGACCTTTCGTCTGCGGAAGGTGACCTTTCATGTGTGGGATGGTTACGTTTCGTGTTGTGAAACGTGATGTTTGTCTCCGTTAAAGGTGACGTTTTGTGTGAAAAATGTGACGTTTCATTCTTGGAAAAATCACATTTCGCGGCTGGATGTGTCGGGTAATTACGCCTCATGTGCCGTTTTCTCCTGTTATGATAAATAGAGCATTTGAAAACTTGCGCATATTTCTGCGCTTCAATTCGACAGGACCGGTAAAGTTGCCGGACGATTATGCCGCAGGAAAGTCAAAGCACTTTAGATAGCCTTAAATATATTTAATTATGTGTCCTTGGCTTTTTGCCGTCTTTGCCGTTTGGGATTTTTTTGCTAACTTTGCACCTAATTGCTGAGATTGGCACAGATGTTGCTTTATCACAGCTGTAAACAGGAATAAAAACAAAAACATAAAATGAACTTTACAAAATTTTTGCAGTCGCTGTTCGGCAACAAGTCGACACGTGACATGAAACTCATCCAGCCTTATGTCGATAAGGTTAAGGTTGCCTATGAGGAAGTCAGGATGCTGGACAACGACCAGCTCCGCGCCAAGACAAAGGAGTTGCAGGCGTACATATACGACAAGGGCGTGGAGAAGCAGAAGCAGATAGAGCAGTTGAAAGCTACTATCGAGCAGACTCCACTCGACGAGCGCGAGCCTATATTCAACGAGATAGACAAGCTTGACAAGGAGGTGCTTGACCTTTATGAGGAGGCTCTCAACGATGTCATGCCGGTGGCGTTCTCCATTGTAAAGGAGACGGCGCGCCGTTTCGCCGAGAACGAGGAGACAGTTGTCACTGCTACGGACTTCGACCGCGAGCTTGCCGCCAACCCTAAAAATGACTTCATCACCATAGAAGGTGACAAGGCCATATACCATAACCACTGGACAGCAGGCGGAAATGACCTGAAATGGGAGATGGTACACTATGATGTGCAGCTCTTCGGCGGTACTGTGCTCCATCAGGGAAAGATTGCCGAGATGGCCACAGGCGAGGGTAAGACACTTGTCGCAACGCTTCCTGTATTCCTTAACGCCCTGACAGGTAACGGTGTACACGTCGTGACGGTCAATGACTACCTCGCAAAGCGTGACTCGGAGTGGATGGGGCCTCTTTATGAGTTCCACGGACTGTCCGTTGACTGCATAGACAAGCATCAGCCTAACTCTGACGAGCGCCGCAAGGCTTATAACGCCGACATCACTTTCGGTACAAACAACGAGTTCGGTTTCGACTACCTCCGTGACAATATGGCACTTTCTCCGGCAGACCTTGTACAGCGCCGCCACAATTATGCCATAGTTGATGAGGTCGACTCCGTGCTTATCGACGATGCGCGTACTCCGCTTATCATCTCCGGTCCTGTGCCTAAGGGCGATGACCAGATGTTTGAAGAGTATCAGCCGCTTGTGGAGCGACTTGTCAATGTACAGCGCCAGCTTGCCACACAGTATCTTGCTGAGGCTAAGCAGAAGATTGCCGAAGGCACGAAACTCCTTGGGGAGGGCAAGAAGAACGAGGGTAACGCTCTCTGTGACGAGGGCTTCCTATCGCTGTACCGCTCTTACAAGGCTCTCCCTAAGAACAAGCCGCTCATCAAATACCTCTCCGAGGAAGGTATCAAGGCCGGTATGCTGAAGACCGAGGAGCATTACATGGAGAACAACAACCGCAGGATGCCTGAGGCTGTCGAGCCCCTTTTCTTCGTCGTTGACGAGAAACTGAACTCCTGTGACCTTACCGATAAGGGTACTGCATGGCTCGCCAAGGAGGTGAAGCAGGACGACCTCTTCGTCATTCCTGATATCACTGCCGCACTTTCCGCCCTTGAGACGGAGGCAGGACTCTCTGAGGAGGAGCGTCTGGAGAAGAAGGATGCCATGATGGCACACTATGCCATACAGTCTGAGCGCGTGCATACCCTGCAGCAGCTCCTGAAGGCTTACTGCATGTTCAACAAGGATGACGAGTATGTTGTCATGGACGGACAGGTGAAGATTGTCGACGAGCAGACTGGCCGTATAATGGACGGACGTCGCTGGTCTGACGGACTTCATCAGGCTGTCGAGGCCAAGGAGCATGTGAGGGTGGAGGCTGCCACACAGACATTCGCCACCATTACCCTGCAGAACTATTTCCGTATGTACCACAAGCTGGCAGGCATGACGGGTACGGCATCCACGGAGGCCGGCGAGTTTTGGGATATCTACAAACTCGATGTCGTGGAGATTCCTACAAACCGTCCTATAGCACGCTTTGACCTTGATGACCGTGTATACAAGACAGCACGTGAGAAATACAACGCTGTGATAGACGAAATCGTGGAGATGCGTGAGGCTGGACGCCCTGTCCTCGTGGGCACGACATCCGTGGAGATATCCGAACTCCTCTCGCGTATGCTTAAAATGCGCAACATTCCTCATCAAGTGCTTAATGCCAAGCTCCACCAGAAGGAGGCCGATATCGTTGCCCTCGCAGGTCAGTCGACAAAGGGCATCGTGATGGTTGACGGCAAGCAGGAGGAGCGTATGCTCGGTGCGGTGACCATCGCGACGAACATGGCAGGCCGTGGTACCGATATCAAGCTCTCTCCTGAGGTAAAGGCGGCAGGCGGTCTTGCAATCATCGGCACGGAACGCCATGAGAGCCGTCGCGTTGACCGTCAGCTGCGAGGCCGTGCAGGCCGTCAGGGCGACCCGGGCTCTTCTGTCTTCTATGTGTCGCTTGAAGACAAGCTGATGCGTCTTTTCGCTTCCGAGCGTATAGCGTCTGTCATGGACCGTCTCGGATTCAAGGAAGGCGAGCGTATAGAAAGCTCCATGATTACCAATGCTATCGAGCGTGCCCAGAAGAAGGTTGAGGAAAACCATTTCGGAACACGTAAGCGTCTGCTGGAGTATGACGATGTCATGAACAAGCAGCGTACCGTCATCTACGAGAAGCGCCGTCACGCCTTGATGGGTGAACGTATAGGTATGGATATAGCAAATCTTATCTGGGACCGTGTCGTTTATATCACCGAGAACAACGATTATGTAGGTTGCCGTGAGCAGTTCCTGAAGGTTCTTGCCATGGAGTGCCCGTTTACAGAGGAAGAACTGAAGTCCGGCAAGTTTGCCGAGATAGAGGAGCGTGCCTTCCAGATAGCCATGGACTCATTCAACCGTAAGACAACACGTATCCGTGAGCAGGCTTGGCCTACAATACAGGCGGTATACGAGAATCAGGGACATATCTACACGAGAATCATTGTGCCTGTCACTGACGGCAAACTGGTGTACCAGTTGCCTTGCGACCTCAAGGAGGCTTACGAGACAGAGTGTGCCTCTGTAGTCAAGCAGTTTGAGAAGACCACCATGCTCCGTATCATCGATGACGCATGGAAGGAGAATCTCAGACAGCTTGATGAACTGAAGCATTCTTCACAGAATGCAAGTTACGAGCAGAAAGACCCTCTTCTCGTCTTCAAACTTGAGAGCGTCAAGCTGTGGGACAATATGATTAACGAGATGAATGACCGCATGGCGTCTATCCTTATGCGCGGACAGTTGCCGGAACAGCAGCCGGAACAGGTGCAGGAAGCTGCACCGGAAGAGCGTCAGCAACGATTCCAGGAGTCTAAGGATGATGCTGATAATCCGGGACATAACGAGATGTCGGAGACCCAGCAGCAGATGAGACAGGCAGCACAGCAACAGCAGCAGGTCAACCGTACTCCTGTCATCAGGGACAAGATGCCTC
>JAIDEM010000124.1 GCA_029054825.1 Prevotella sp.
TGATGTGTATAAGTGACAGGTAATAGCCCATATGGTCACCATTGTCGGCTATGATATAAATTATTATTATTGTATGGTTGGAGATGGCTATTATACGGCAGTTCCCAAAACGAGTTTTAAGATAGGTTCCTTTATATTCCCACGTCTGAGAATCTCGCTTTGAATATAGCCCCTGCAGTTCCGACAAGAAAGTGTTGTTCTCATACGCCTTGTCCCACCCGGAAATATCACATTATAGTCCATTGTCTCTGACGTGCTTAACAACCGGTCGCATGCATCCTTTGCTTCTTTTGTCGTATAATCGTAAGTTCCATATTCTGTGAATGTCTCAATGACGCCGTCGACAATTCTCTCTGATGTCTCCTGCCCCATACAGCACAAAGGGGAAAAAAGACAGATATACATCAATGCAACAAGGCATTTATTCTGTAATAATTTTGAAGTTTTCATAGTTATAGGATTCTTGTTGCCAGCAAAGTTATATATAATATCTGGAAAAACGGTCATAAAAGATATATTTTTTAATACCACAACAAACAAAAGAGCCTGTAGTACAAATATCATACTACAGACTCTTTGCTGCATCAATTTCATTTAATAATCATAGCAGAGTTCAAGGTTGCCATGCTTAGACTCTCTGACTAATAGTGTCGTATACAGACAACTCCCTACTTGACGGATTTTCTCTATCAGTTCTGATGCAGTAAACACATCTGTCAGACCTATAATGCTATTTCGTAGAAACATGTTGGAGGGATTTGTGTCATGTTTCTCCATACCACTCATTTTATCCTCTTGTAGATAAACGTCACTCCTTCATTGACTCCTATGACTGTATTTGGCTCCGGCTTCCAATACAAAGTAAGAGTATCATTGGTGACATTGACAACCTTATACCACATAAATGAACTATCAAAGTCACTATGTATAATGATATACGCCCCACTTTTATTTTCCCCTACTTTTGAAAAGTCAAATTTATCTGGAATCTTATCATCCAGATAATATTTGGATGATCCTGTCGCACGTTTATTTATGACTGTAAAATCAACGGTCTCTTGGATAGTGGTAGTAGTGAACGATCTCTTGGTCGGAGTCTCCTTAAGCTCCGGATAACTAATTTCCCATGTCGTTCCATTCAATTGCTGAAGGCTTATTGTCGCCTGCGCATTACATGCAAGACAAGCAGTCAACAATGCGAATAATGTTATAATCGTTTCCTTCATAATCATATTAATATTTTATATATATATAAGTTTTATATTTTTCAAATTCATAACTATAATGGGTCTCATATTCTCCTGTGCCCGGATTTATACATTGATAGGCATCAATAGTATAACTATTCCAACCATCTTGATAATACCCAACAATTTCAACCATGTGTGCACCAGCATCGGTTTCAATAATTGCTAACGAAGGTGAACCTGAATTAATGTAACTGATAACATCATTAAAACTTATACTATCAAAATTCATCAAAGACATGAATGCTTCTATTCTTTCAATAGCTATTCCATTAATATTGGCATTACCTGTGACATCACCATTGCACATATTATAGTATGCTAACAATATATTATTTCTCATTTCAACAGCAGACTGTTCACTTCCAATATGTGATAGAAGGTTTGCCATTGCTGTAGGCACACAGTCCATACCATATGCCTGCTTCAGAGACTGTGCCGGCAATCCATCTTTGAAAAGCACTTCATCTTCTACAGGAACATGTAATGATGGTTGGCTCAGAGGTGGTATTATTTCTGCATTATTATTATTTGGATGAATAGCTCCGACACCCGTTTCTTCGCCATCACCATCTGAATTGGAGCCATCATTCGCCTCACTGCCATCATTACCTGAATCTTCCCAACCATTATCACTATCATCCCCGGACTGCCTGAGTGACTCATAGATAAAGTCTTCATCATCCATATATGAAATAGCGACTCCATGTCCGTCCGAGTCTGTGGTAAGACACCAATCGTTTATACCATCTCCGTCAGAATCAAAGTAGAAATAATAAAAATCAGGATTGTTCCCATCATCATTGTCCCAGCCATCGCCCCAATCTTCCTCATCATATTCATCATCATCATCCCATTCTTCATAGGTGTAATAGTCATAGAAATCATCATCGTCATCATCCCATGCCGCGTGGCACGGCACGGCGAGAGGCATCCACATCACGAGGAGCAGGAAGAGCGTCTTTACTGTCATTGTCCTATTCATGGCTGCCGACAGTTATTGTCTTCGAGTGTCTCTCGTCCTTATGTGATACAGTGACTATGCTTGCAAGGTCCCTTTGGTCTAATAACGCGGAAATGGCGATTTTATTGTTTCCTGCTATGACTTTCTGCTTGCTGTAGGTCTTTATCGGTGTTCCGTATACGGAGCTGATGGCGATGTCCACATCCATCTCCTTTGTCGCTGTGATGTCCAGCGTCAGATGGCCGGAGGTATATGTCACGCTGTTGAGGGTGAATGAAGGCGTGGCATTGTCGGTCATGGCCTGACTGTCGCGGGTGAGCACGGCGAGGAGAGGCTTGCGGAAAGAACGGTTCCGGAGGTTCAGCACTTTCAGTTCTGCGAGGAGATGGTCGCCTTTCATCGCGAAAGCCGTGCTTGTCACTGTCCATGAGAATTCCTTCTGCTCCGCCGTGAGCTGCCTGGAGCGGTACTTGCCGTTGTGCAGTACAGGGGAGTAGGCTGTGACGAGCGAGTCGCCCGTGTAGCACTTGATATGCACACTGTCGTTTATGCACTCTATACCCATCGCGATGTCATGCTCGCTGACGATGATCTTCCGCGACCAGTCGTAGGAGTAGGCCTTTCCTCTCCACATTCCGGCGATGTCATGTGCATCGACGGTGGAGACTATCTCGGGCATTGTCTCGCTGTCCAGCACTTTCTCCCTGACATGCGTCCATGTGCCTTTGCGCTCCATGCGCCTGGATATGGAGTCCGCCACGCCCCTCTTCGTGATGTCTACCGTCCAGCTGTTGCCGTCGCGCGATGCCTGCTTCCAGTATCTCTCCGCCTTCTCGAGGTCTTGTAGTCCGCCGTATCCGTTGGCATAGTATGATGCCAGCAGCATACAGCATCCCGGATGTTTTCTCTTTGCCCCTGCTTCAAGCAGCCTGACAGCCTCGGAGTAGTCCTGCGTCACGCCCATGCCTTTGTAGAGCATGTAGCCTGCACCGTACATTCCCTGCACCGAACCCGAGTCGGCGGCTTCCTTGTACAGGGCGTATGCCTTCTTATGGTCTGCCACGCCGTCAAGCCCTTTCTGGTACATGAGTGCGAGATGGCATTTTGCTTCTGCACTGCCCATGCCGGCAGCCTTGCGGAAGAGAGCAGAGGCAAGACGGGTGTCCGTTTTCACGCCGTCGCCGTTGAGATAGCATCTGCCCAGTTCACAGGTAGCCTTGGCGTTGCCTTTCCTGGCAAGATGTCTGTATATGCCTGCTGCTTTCACAGGATCGGCCTCGCGTATGATACCGTGCCTATACTGCCGTGCCACGGCGAGAAGCTGTCGGTCTGTAAGGGTGTCCTTATAGTCTTTGTCCTGCTGTGCATGGAGAGGGAGCAGACATGCCAGCAACACTGCCAGAGTGAATAGTCGTCCTGTCATCTTCCATTCCTCCTGTGGTTATGGCCTTTCTTCCCGTTATGCCAGTTTACGCGTCCGGACATCACCTTGCCGTAGCCCTTCTGCTTCTCGTTGTTGAGACTTGCTTTCAGGGAGGCTGGCTGTATGGCCTTGAGACGGCTGATGTTCTCCTTCTGCTTTGCAAAATCGTATTTATACTTGAAATAGACGATCTTCTCAAGCATCAGATACTTGTATATCTTCTCCCGTGCAGACGCCAGTTCCTCCTCGGTATAGTCGTTGTCCACCTCCCTGAGCAGCGACATGCGGTAGTCAGTCTTCGCCTCCACCTCGGGAGCGAAGACCGTGTTGCAGTATTCCGATATCTGCCTGTCGGACAGCTGCCGCACGAACTCCTCGTGACACTCCTTCTCTATGGCATACTTGCGGAATGCTGTCTCTCTTGCTGTCAGTGCTGTGTCGATAGCCTCAGTCCTTGCACGCTTCCTGCTCAAAGCGTCGTGTATGCCGCGCCTCTGCATGTTACTGATACTGACGACGGAGGTTATCTCGGCCATCTTCTTCCTCTCACGGTCTTTCTTCGGCTTGCCTGTCTGAGCTGTGGCACAGAGACAAAGGCCTGCAATGCTGATCAATAAGATTAGTCTTTTCATGGAATGTTGTTGTTGGTTAAAATACTCATTTGATTTCATGAAAACGTTTTCGACGGCAAAGGTGCGGAGAATCCACGATTACGGCAAGCGTACATCGCAGACACATGTTTCACAACGTGGTTTTCCATGAAAAGACAAGAAGAGAGTGCAGTTCAAAACTCAGATTTTGAAAATATGAACTTATAATTTGAAATCTGGGCATATAAAAAAAACAAAAAAAGGGGCGTATCATTACTCAATACAGAGTTTGATACGACCCTTTTAAGTGGTATAGTCATAATCTAAAAGGAAAGAGCCCAGTACGTAACTTTGGGGAGTGGGCATTTTAGTTCTGACACGCTCCCACTGTTATAACAAACAGACCGTGCCCACAATTGAAGTGCACCCCAAAAGTTGGACAAGTTAAACATTATCTCATAGAAAGAGTTCGGTATTGTACCGGACTCTTTCCTTTTAACCTGGATT
>JAIDEM010000125.1 GCA_029054825.1 Prevotella sp.
GAATCAGGAGGGTGTGGACAATATAGACGAGATTATCGAGGCATCCTACGGCATCATGGTAGCCCGTGGAGACCTTGGCATAGAAGTGCCGTTGGAGATGATACCTTCCATCCAGCGCCAGATTATCAAGAAATGTGTCATAGCAAAGAAACCTGTTATCGTTGCCACACAGATGCTCCACACCATGATAAACAACCCTCGCCCTACACGTGCAGAGGTTACGGACATTGCCAATGCGATATATAACCGCACAGACGCTCTCATGCTTTCAGGAGAGACAGCCAGCGGCAAGTATCCTGTGGAGGCAGTGAAGACGATGGCTCAGATAGCCGACCGTGTTGAGCATGATATCCACAGCTCCGATGTAGGCAAGGTAGAGATGCAGGAGATGATAGATACAGCCGACTATCTGTCAAACTGTGCCATCGACGCCATAGAGAAACTTGGTGTACGTGCCATAATAACAGACTGCAAGGGCGGCTCTACGGCACGCAAACTGTCAAGTTACCGTGGCTCAATCCCTGTGGTAGCTGTATGCTATGACACTCGTGTCCATCGTGCACTTGCCCTCAGCTACGGCATTCATGCAGTCTCCGTACCGGAAGACTATGACCCGAAGCAACATTTCGTATCAGCCATAAGATGCCTTCTCGAGAGCAATAATCTCCATCGTGATGACCGTGTTGCCTATATCAGCGGTCCGTTCACTGAGGGGGCCTACGCGTCAATCCTTCAGATTATGCGCGTCAAGGACATCCTTAACGGCAACTCCATCACTCCTCCTAAGTCTACGGTCGGGATGTGCTGATAATATCTCCTCAGGATACATGCCCTTCAGGGGTACAGACATTTTCCTTTGCTTCAAGTGCATTCATGCCCTTGGAGCAAAGGAAAATTTGTTTTTACAAGGATGTAGTTATGTAGCTTCCCTCCTTTTATTCGTTTGTATAATAAGCCCTTCTCCAATATTTTTTTGATAAAGGTGTCGTTTTTTTTGTCGTAAGGCAATGTAGTCTCAGATATTATTTGTAAATTTGTATCAAAGTATTGTAACTTATCAGCAAATCGAATGATATGTTCCAAAAAGCATGCAACTCGAACAGCATACTTGAATAAATAGATATTCTAACTATCTTAGATAAAAGTATTAGCTTCCTTTCTCTTTTTATTTGCAAGATTCGGAAATAATTGCTAACTTTGTAGCATAAAGGTACAGAACACGGACAAATAGAAGCCTAATGAGGTTCTTATAAAGACTATAATAAAGATGGATATGACCGAATACATTCAAACTCCTCAAGAGGAACGGATTCAAACACTTCAGTCGTTGATGCCTGAAGTTTTCAATGAAGGAAAAATCGATTGGGAGAAGCTAAAAGCGATATTGGGGGAATACATAAATTTCTCCAATGAACGCTATGTGCTGAATTGGGCTGGAAAAAGTGATGCTTTCAGGGTGATGCAACGTCCTGCATCCGCAACACTGGTTCCCTGCCGTGAGGAGTCTGTTGATTTCGACAACACCCAAAACATCTTTATAGAGGGGGAGAACATGGAAGTGCTGAAAGTACTTCAAAAAAGCTATTTTGGTAAAGTTAAGATGATTTATATAGATCCTCCATATAATACGGGTAATGATTCGTTTATTTATCCAGACAAGTTCTCTGAGAGCAAGGAAGAATATATGCGCCGTGTAGGAGACAAGGACGCGGATGGCTATATGGTGCGGGATGCCATGTTCCGTAAGAACAGTAAGGAGAACGGTCAGTGTCACAGCAACTGGCTTAATATGATGATGCCGCGTCTTTACCTTGCCAAGAGTCTGTTGCGTGAGGACGGTGTGATATTTGTTTCTATTGATGATAACGAAGTGCATAATCTGCGGTTGCTGATGAATGAGATTTTCGGAGAAGAGAATTTTGTGGCACAGTTTATCTGGGAAAAAAGACTAAATCGTGAAAACAGAAAGGAAGTTTCTGTTAGACATGATTATATTG
>JAIDEM010000126.1 GCA_029054825.1 Prevotella sp.
TAATGCAGACTGAGCGCATCCGAACTTGTTCGTTACAGCCGAGGTGCAGCTTATCTTATGCAAAGGTACATAATTATTTTGAATAAGATGTCGTTTTGCGTGAAAAAATGACGGTATGTGGTGTGCTTTTTTTATGAAAAAATGTCTGAAAGGAGACACTTCTCTTATTTTGCTGTATTACAGCGCGTTGCGGAGGGTGACCTTTTACCTTGCAAAAGGTCACCCTTTGCCGGCGAAAAGGTCACCTCTCGCACGGTAAACCCTTACCTTTTGCTTTGTGTATGGTGACGGCGTAGCATGAATGGCCTGTACCGCTAGATGTAAAACATTACCATAGATACGAAAATGCCACGCTACAGATGTGCGAATTCCGACCATAGTATGCATGGAATCATGTTGAAAACAAGTTTTGAAGAGAATATTTTTATAAAAAATCCGTTAAAACACTAAATCTTCGGATTTTATTTGTAACTTTGCATCTGAGGGCGATTTTTCCGTATTTACCTCAGTCGGATGCATGTAACAAGTCCATGGATGGGCTTAACGATTATCATTTATGAAAGAATATATAACAATAAAAGGCGTTGGTCCTCTAAGGGATATCAATGGACTGGAGATATTGCCGATAACAGTATTGATAGGCGAATCGGCGATAGGCAAGAGCACATTGATGAAACTCGTATCCATGATGCGCTATTTGTACAAGATGGCAAACATACGCTCCTATCTGAAGCATTCCAGAATCACCAGTTCGCCGTTCCGTGTACGCTTCGATACGATGATAAAAAATACAGGCCTGCAGTCCATGCTCGGGGCGGAAAGCTTCATAGAGTATGCCGTGCTTATGGCCAACGGACACAGATACAGCGTCTCTGTATGCAACAAACGTCTTGGAAAATTGCCGATAATCGACAAGGAAGACCTGCTTTTCACGAAAATTTCCTTTATCTCAGAAAACAGGAATGTCATACCGATATGGGCGGAAAAGGCCTCCGTCAATGCCGGAGCGACATTGGGCTTCTACTTCCACGAGACGAACAACGACTTCACCCGAGCGTCAGAGGCGGATCAGGTGGTGAGTCTTGACTATGTCAACTTGAAGCTCCATATTACCCATCCGAAGGGAAAGGCTGTGCGTTATCGTGTGGAGCATACAGGCAATGCTCATGCGCCGATAGACCTGCGGGAAGCATCGTCCGGCATACAGACGTCAGCACCGTTGGCGTTGATTGTCAAACACTTTGCCCATGAGTATTCTTTCAAGGACGCATTTAACCGCTCCGTCCTGAGTTACCTCCACGAGATAGAACGTCTGACAAAGTTCAAGGCCGTAGCGGAATCGTCAGACTTGGAGAATATAGTCTATGTGCATGTTGAGGAACCCGAACTGAGCCTGTTCCCTGACGCACAGTGTAAGTTGGTCGAAGAACTTGTTTTCGCGGCGACACATGCAGAGGCAGACAGAAAGGTCAATATGATGTTTGCGACACATAGCCCATATATCCTTAATTACCTTAATATTGTGCTGAATCAGACAGACACAGGCCGTGCGAGCCTTGATCATGACAGCCTTGCCGTTTACCGTCTGTTTGACGGGCAGGCCCAGAGTCTGCTGGCGCAGGATGAGAATGGCCGATGGATTGTAGACACATACGACCTTACAGAGATGATGAACTGCATATATAACGAATACTCAAGACTTGTGCGATGATAGATCTTCTGTTGAGACGTCGGCTACCATCGGAGTATGGGCTGAACGCTGATGATGTTGAGGTTCGGTCTTCCGTCATGTCTGGTATTTTCACACTGTCAGACAGCAAGTCTTGCAGGTCTTGTCACGAGAATCCCCTCCGTGAAGACAGGAAGGATTGCAATGAGGAAGTCTTGAAGATAGATGCAGGCATGAATGCCGTCACCGTGGTAGCTTTTGAAGAATATATTTCCCAATATGAACATTCGGAAGCGGATGTCAAGGAACGGTGTGATTATCTGATGGTTGACGATACAGAGGACCACAGGAAGATAGCTTTCTGCGATTTGACCTGCTCCGATGTGAAATGGGTTGAGCCAAATGACGGCAGATACCCTGAGGGCAAGAGGGCGAAAGCCGTTAGCCAGATGCTGAAATCCATGGAGGTATTGCTGGCTGAACCCTTGATGTGCCAGTATATACTGACATCTGCAGACAAGGTCTGTCTGTTCGGGTGGAGAGACTACGGCTCATCTCCACGCATTGCCATAGCCAGGAGAGGCGACGCCATGCAGAATATGCAGGCTTTCTTGTCAACACCTTCAAGTATGGCTCGACAGATGACCTCGTGCCAGAAGATCGGGAAACACGACTTTAAGTTTGTACAGATAAAATATCCGCGGGAATACATTTGGTAACGGAAATCTTATCTGTAAAAAGTGGTATTGTAATGAATCATAGAGTTTTGGCGCAGTTCAAGTCTGCGTTTCGCCCAGCCACGAAGACAACACTGTGGCTGTTGAAGATAATGCTTCCTATCTCGTTGCTTGTGAGACTGTTGCAGTACTGCGGCGTCATAGCGTGGCTGGCGCAGTATCTGGATGTCGTCTTCCAGTACATGGGGCTGCCGGGAGCCTCGGCGATAGCGTTCCTCACAGGAGCCTCTGTCACCACATACGCCAGTCTTGCCGTAATGCTGAGCATGGAACTGACATTGCGCGAGGCAACGATAATATCCATCATGGTGCTCATCTGTCATGCCCTGCCGCTCGAGAGTGCGGTGATAAGCCGTGTGGGCTCCAATCCCTGGAAGATGGCGACGCTGAGAATCATCGCCGCTTTCCTTGCCGCAATATTCCTCAACGCCGTGCTCCCCGAGATGAGCAGCCATTTCACTGCCCATCCTGATGCGGAAGCGGAAGGCACGGTGTGGAGCGTCATGGAAGTGTGGCTTGTCGCTTCCGTGAAGCTGTCGCTGATGATTTACGGACTGATATACAGTCTGATGGTCGTCCAGCGTCTGCTCAGCGAGTTCGGCGTCATGCCCTTGCTCGACAGGCCGTTACGCCCTGTGATGCTGTTTTTCGGTCTGCCCGAAAACGCCGCTTACCTTTGGCTCGTGGGCAATGTCCTCGGCATAAGCTACGGGTCGGCCATGATGCTTGATTTGGAAGACTCCGGGGCGATAACGAGGGAAGAGGCCAACGAGGTGAACTATCACCTGATAATGAATCACTCCATGCTTGAGGATACGCTCGTGTTCGCCGCCGTAGGCATATCGGCGTTCTGGATACTCTTTACCCGTATGCTGTTTGCCTTCATGCTCGTTTGGGGACGGAGGCTACTAAAAAAGGTTAATCTCTTGCGCGCGTGAGTTTTTTTGAGTACCTTTGCACGGTATTTTGTAAATTGGATAAAAAGTGGCAAAAAATAAACGCAAGAAGAAATGTCGCCGTCATGGCGGACTGCAAGTGGTCACACTCTGCATCAGTACCTCCCTTGTGCTCATACTCCTTGGCATGGTGGTGTTCTCTGTCCTCACAGCCCGCAATCTGTCGAGCTATGTGAAGGAGAATCTTACGGTGACGGTGATGCTCAGCGAGGAGATGACACAGCCTGAGGCGCATAATCTCTGTGTGAAGCTGAAGCGCCGTCCATATACTTCCCAAACGGCATACATCAGTCCGGAACAGGCTCTGAAAGAGCATGTAAAGGCGATGGGCTCAGACCCTACCGAGTTTCTTGGCGGCAACCCTTTCGTAGGCAGCATCGAGATGCAGCTCAATGCCGACTATGCCAACAGCGACTCTCTCAAATGGATAGCCAAGGAGCTGAAATCCAATGTCAAAGTGACAGATGTCACATATCAGAAAGACCTTATGGACCAGGTCAATGACAATCTGAAAAAGGTCAGCATCGTGCTCCTCGCCCTTGCTGCCCTGCTGACATTCGTGTCGTTCTCGCTGGTAAACAATACCGTGCGCCTAAGTGTCTATGCTCGCCGCTTCTCCATACACACCATGAAGCTCGTCGGAGCGTCATGGGGATTCATACGCTGGCCGTTCATCAGGCGTGCCCTTCTCATCGGTCTGCTGGCAGGCATCGTGGCGGATATTGTCCTTGCCGGATGTGTCTATGGCCTGTATACCGTGGAGCCTGGGATACTTGTCGTTGTAGACTGGATGGTCATGGCGATAACTGGAAGCTCTGTGCTCCTCCTCGGACTGCTGATAACATCGATATGCTCGTCGTTTTCCGTAAATAAGTTCCTGAAGATGAAGGCTGGAGACTTATACAAGATTTAGCCGGCGGCGTGGTGTTTTGGGGTTGAATAGCTTAGGATAAACAAAATAACTTTTATACATGGATAAGAAAAATCTTGCATTTGCCAAAGGCAATTTCATAGCCTTGGGTATAGGCTTTGTCATCGTCGTCATAGGTCTGCTGCTCATGTGCGGCGACAGTTCTACGGTGGAGCATTATAATGCTGACATCTTCAGCGTGCGCCGCATAAAGGTTGCGCCGGTAGTGACATTCATAGGCTTTGTATCGATAATATACGCTATCATCCGCAAGCCTAAGTCTACAGAAGAGTAATAGAGGGAAGAGGGGATTAAAGTAAATACTAAAAATACGATAAAATAAAGTTATGGATTGGTTACAGGCACTTGTCTTGGGACTCATACAGGGACTTACGGAATATCTTCCTGTCAGTTCGAGCGGTCATCTTGCCATCGGCGCGAGTCTCTTTGGCATAGAAGGCGAGGAAAATCTTGCCTTCACCGTAGCGGTACATGTGGCGACAGTGATGAGCACCTTCGTCATATTGTGGAGCGAGATAGTATGGTTGCTGAAAGGCATATTCAAGTTTGAGATGAACGATGAGACCAAGTATATGCTCAATATCGTTGTCAGCATGATACCGATAGGCATTGTCGGCATATTCTTCAAGGAAACTGTTGAGGGAATCTTCGGCTCGGGACTGCTTATTGTCGGCATTATGCTGTTGTGTACCGCAGCCCTGCTTACATTCTCTTACTACGCCAAGCCCCGCCAGAAAGGGAAGATCGGTATGCGTGACGCCTTCATCATCGGTCTGGCACAGGCCTGCGCCGTCATGCCAGGTCTCAGCCGCTCTGGTTCCACGATAGCCACAGGTCTGCTTCTCGGCAACAAGAAGGAGAGCCTTGCACAGTTCTCGTTCTTGATGGTTATACCTCCTATCCTTGGCGAGGCACTGCTTGATGTGCTCAAGGCTGTCAAGGGCGACGAGGCTTTCGGCGGAATAGACACTCTTCCCCTTGCCGTAGGTTTTGTCGCGGCTTTCGTCAGCGGATGTCTGGCGTGCAAATGGATGATAAACATTGTGAAGAAAGGCAAGCTCATCTATTTCGGCATATACTGCGCGATAGCAGGAGCGGTCACCATTCTGTGCAATTTCATCTGAATATAGTATACATATAAAGATGATGAACTTTCACGAAGGAGAGTATTTATACATAAACAAGCCATACGGCATGTCGAGTTTCGGAGCTTTGGCCCACATACGTTATGTGGTGTCAAAGCGTCTTGGCGTAAAGAGAGTCAAGATGGGACATGCCGGGACGCTTGACCCTCTTGCCACAGGAGTGCTGATACTCTGTACAGGCAAGAAGACCAAGGAGATAGAGACCCTGCAGCTTCATACAAAGGAATACATAGCCGGGGTACAGTTCGGATGCACGACAGCATCCTACGACCGTGAGCATACTGTAGACCATACATACCCGAAAAACCATATCACACGAGAGCTTCTGGAAGAGGCCTTGAAGAGGTTCGAGGGAGACATCATGCAGACACCTCCTGTCTACAGTGCCATAAAAATCAACGGTACGCGTGCCTATAAGCACGGAAGGGCAGGCACGGAAGTCGTGATATCTCCCAAGCCGGTGCATATAGACGAGATAGAACTGTTGGAATTCGATGATGTCAGGAAATGGGCGCGTATCCGTGTCGTTTGCGGCAAGGGAACATACATCCGCTCTCTCGGCAGGGACATCGGTGAGGCTGTCGGCAGCGGAGCCTATCTTACGTCACTTTGCAGGACACAGCTGGGCAATGTCCGCATAGAAGACTGTATGGATTTCGAGCAGTTTCACGAGTGGTTTGCACAGCAGGACGTGGAACCTTATTCTGTCGGAGGCAATAATGCAGGTGCTGGCGGTGCTTCCAGGCATCGCAGACGTAAATAGTTGATGGAGGTAATCAAGCAAAATCAAACGGCAATATAGACCTGTTGTACATTGATTTTGCCCATTCGCTTATATAAAAATAAGGTAAATAAACAGGAAAATAAAAACAATCATATATGAAGTTAAGTAATTTCAAATTCAAATTGCCGGCAGAGCAGGTGGCACTTTATCCTCATACAGAGGAACATACGTTGAAATCGGGTATGACATTCAAAATCAAGCGTCCCGACCAGTGCCGTCTGATGGTGCTTCATAAGAAATCGCAGACAATCGACATGTACCGCACGGATATGGATGGTAATCCTATGAAGGATGTGGATGGCAATCCTACATATCTCCGTTTTGTGGATATTGTAAACTATTTTGACGAGGGAGACACATTCATATTCAATGATACAAAGGTTTTCCCAGCACGTCTTTACGGCACGAAGGAGAAGACCGACGCGAAGATTGAGGTGCTTCTGCTCCGCGAACTGAAGGAGGAAATGCGTCTGTGGGATGTGCTTGTCGAGCCGGCGCGCAAGATACGTATCGGCAACAAGCTGTTCTTTGACGAGTCAGGCACGATGGTCGCTGAGGTGATAGACAATACCACAAGCCGTGGACGTACGCTGCGCTTCCTCTATGACTGCCCTCACGACGAGTTCAAACGTGAGCTTTTCGCCCTCGGCGAATCGCCGTTGCCACGCTATATCATAGACCCTGCGATGAACGGAAAGCGTGAACGTCCCGTCACGGCAGAGGATATGGAGGATTTCCAGTGTGTGTTTGCAAAGAATGAAGGTGCCGTGACGGCTCCTGCTACAGGACTTCATTTCTCTCGTGAGGTGATGAAGCGTCTCGAGATAGCCGGGATAAACACCGCCTTCATAACGCTCCATTGCGGTCTCGGAAATTTCAATGACATAGAGGTGGAGGACCTTACGAAGCACAAGATGGACTCGGAGCAGATGGTTGTCACGCCTGAGGCCTGCGAACTGGTGAACAACACGAAGAAGGCCGGACACCGCGTGTGCGCTGTGGGTACGAGTGTCACGAAGGCAACGGAGACATCTGTCGGCACTGACGGCTTCCTGAAGCCTTATGAGGGGTGGACCAGCAAGTTCATTTTCCCTCCGTATGATTTCGGACTTGCAGACTGTATGGTGGCAAACTTCTATCATCCGCTCTCCACACTCATCATGAATGTCGCAGCTTTCGGCGGTTACGACCTTGTCTGGGAGGCTTACAAGAAGGCTCTTGACAACGGTTATCAGTTCGGATGCTTCGGCGACGCGATGCTGATACTTAACGACTAAATGGCTGTTGACAGCCCTATGGGCGCTGTCAACGATGCTTTCATGGCGAGTGGAAAGGATATGGAGCATACTGTTTATCTGGGTCTGGGTACAAATCTTGGTGACAAGGAAGGCAATCTCCATGTCGCCATCGACAGGATAGGGGAGGAGATCGGCACGGTCATGCGTCGGTCTTCATTCCTTGCGACAGAGCCATGGGGCTTTGCCTCCGACAACACTTTCGTCAATGCCGCTGTAATGGTGAAGACGTGCATGACACCGCTTGAGGTGCTGCACGCCACGCAACGGATAGAACAGGGGATGGGGAGGACGGTGAAATCTGTCGACGGCAAGTATCATGACAGGATAATAGACATTGATATCCTGCTGTATGACGATATAAGCATGTCTACGGAGGAACTTGCCATACCGCATCCGTTGATGCATGAACGTGACTTTGTCATGATACCGCTGAGGGAAATATTGTGAAAGATGAATCGCCTATAACATTTTCGTTATCCCGGACAGGAGGATGGAGCTCGCTCGATTCTGTTGTTACGGGAAAAAGGCGCATGAATATGACTTATTTATATGAAACTATATTCAGACGACGAACTTGCGGAGATACTTGATACCCCGGTGTTTCACCTTATCGGCGAGACCGCCGATGAACTTGGGGTGGAGTGTTATGTCGTTGGCGGATATGTGAGGGATATATTCCTGGAACGTCCGTCAAACGATATTGATGTCGTGGTCGTGGGCAACGGCATCAGCGTGGCACAGGCACTGAAGGACAAACTTGGGAAGAGAGCACACCTGTCGGTCTTCCGTAATTTCGGAACGGCACAGGTGAAGTTCCGCGAGCGTGTCAAGGCCGGTGAGCCAGACAAGCCTTCTTACAAGGAAATCGAGGTGGAATTTGTCGGCGCGCGTAAGGAGAGTTACCAGCGTGGCTCACGGAAACCGATTGTCGAGGACGGCACTCTGGAAGACGACCAGAACAGGCGTGACTTCACTATAAACGCCCTCGCGATATGTATCAACAGAGACCGTTTCGGAGAACTTGTAGACCCGTTTGACGGTATCTATGACATGGAGGACGGCATCATACGCACTCCGTTGGACCCAGACATAACATTCTCCGATGACCCATTGCGTATGCTGCGCTGCATCCGCTTCGCGACACAGTTGAATTTCTTCATAGACGATGAGACTTTTGACGCTCTCGAACGTAACCGTGAACGTATAAGCATCATTTCCGGCGAGCGTATTCAGGATGAGCTTAACAAAATAATGATGACACGGACACCGTCAAAAGGCTTTATGGACCTCCATCGTTGTGGTCTGTTGCAGCTTATATTGCCGGAAGTGTCAAATCTTGATATCGTGGAGACAAGGAACGGCAAGGCGCACAAGAACAATTTCTACCATACTCTGGAGGTTCTTGACAATGTCGCACGTGCCACATCCGGTCCTGACACCACGAAGATGGTTCTTTGGTTGCGCTGGAGCGCACTGCTGCACGATATAGGCAAACCGAAGTCAAAGCGCTGGGAGCTTCCAGCAGGCTGGACATTCCATAATCATAACTATCTCGGAGCGAAGATGGTGCCGGGGATTTTCCGCAGATTGAAACTCCCTATGGACATGAAGATGAAGTATGTCCAGAAACTCGTGGACCTGCACATGCGTCCGATAGTCATTGCCGACGAAGAGGTGACGGACAGCGCTGTACGTCGTCTGCTGAATGATGCCGGTGACGACATTGACGACCTCATGACCCTCTGCGAGGCAGACATAACGTCGAAGAATGAGGTAAGGAAGAAGCATTTCCTTGAAAATTTCAGACTTGTGCGTGAGAAACTTGCGGACTTGAAAATACGTGATTTCAGGAGAATCTTCCAACCTGTCGTCGACGGGAACGAAATAATGGAGGTGTTACATCTTCCACCGTCACGCGAAGTGGGAACTCTCAAGCAGACATTGAAGAATGCTGTCTTGGATGGTGTCGTGCCTAACGAGCGGGAACCTCTTATAGAACTTCTCATGAAAAAGGCAAAAGAAATGAAATTGATATGAAATATAGAATATCGGCACCGAATATAATAAAGACAGAGGTCAAGTTGCCTTCGTCAAAGAGCATCAGCAACAGGGCACTTGTGATATCTGCCATGGCTGGCGATTTCAGTCAGATGGACAATATCTCAGACTGTGACGACACGGATGTCATCATACGGGCACTGCATGATATGCCTGAGACCATTGACATAAAGGCGGCTGGGACAGCAATGCGCTTCCTTACGGCATATCTCTGTACATTGCCGGGAGAGACTCATGTGCTTACTGGTACGGAAAGGATGAAGCATCGGCCGATAAAGATACTTGTCGATGCCCTGCGCCGTATCGGCGCACAGATAGAGTATGTCGGTGAGGAGGGCTATCCGCCTTTGCGCATTACGGGAAAGAGGCTCCCGGGCGGTGTGCTGTCCATTCCGGGAAATGTAAGTTCACAGTATATCTCGGCCTTGATGATGATTGGTCCTGTGATGGAGGAAGGGCTGACGCTTACACTTGAAGGAAATATTGTCTCGCATCCGTATATCGACCTGACTCTGTGTACTATGCGCGATTTCGGTGCGGAGGCTTGCTGGACGGGTGTGGACACGATAGTGGTAAAGCCTGTGCAATATAAGCCGATACCTTATTATATAGAGAGCGATTGGAGTGCCTCAAGCTATTGGTATCAGATGATGGCAATGTATTGCAATGAAGACTGCAATATCAGACTGTTAGGAGTCATGGACGGTTCGCGGCAGGGGGATTCGCAGGTGAAGTACATGTTCTCGATGCTTGGCGTGAAGACGACATTTGAGGCCACTCAGAAACTCGTGCCTACTGTTGCGACACTGACTTGCCATGACCGCACATTGTCTCGCATGGATTTTGACTTCACCCATCAGCCGGATCTTGCACAGACCCTCATTGCCACATGCTGTGCCTGCAATCTGCATTTCTATTTCCGTGGACTGGCTTCATTGAAGATAAAGGAGACGGACCGTATAGAGGCGATGAAGACAGAGATGCGCAAACTCGGCTTTGTCCTGCATGATTTCAACGACTCGGAATTGCGTTGGGACGGCGACAGGTGTGAGAGAATGGCAGATGCCGTGATAGAAACCTATGATGACCATCGCATGGCAATGGCGATAGCTCCTATGTCGATAATCCTTGGACCTCTGACAATAAACCATCCTGAGGTCGTGAGCAAGTCTTATCCGCATTTTTGGGATGACCTTGCAAAGGCCGGATTCTGTATAGAAGAAGTACAGTGAGACGGTGCATTGTTGCCGTTCTGCTGTATTTCAGATGACAGAGACAATAATTCCGCATAGTTTGCGTTATACATAAAGGAGGTGTGTGGTTTGTAGAGATTGTCTGCAACACCGCTATGTCGCCTGATATGATACGAACATGACAAAACCTGCATTCCATTGCTTATACTCATAGCCTCAATACTCGTTCTTGGTGTGGTATGCGCACTGTTTGGATTTCTTGCCAAAGGCGGCAAGGAACAGCCTGTTGATGCCGAACCGACATGTATCACTTGTACAGGAGAGAATGCGAAATGTGAGCAGGAATGCATGATGGAAGCTGCCATTAAGGACATCGAATACTATGATGACGAGCAGCTTGACAAGTTTCAGGGACGCCCGTCTGACGGTTATGACGATGACGAGATAGAGGAGTTCGCTGATGTCCTTTATACCTTGAAGGAAGAGGATGTTGCCGGATGGAACCGCAGTCTTATCCTTCGCAACATCAATATACCCAATCAGTTGAAAGACGACCTTATAGCCTTGCTCTCAAAGGCTTCGGTCATTATAGCCTTTATCTTTGTCTTTGTCGGTCTGCAAGGATGCTCCACACAGAAAAATACCTCTGCTTCCCGTTGGTGGCACAGCTTCAATGCGAGATATAATACATACTTCAACGGTTCGCAGGCATACATAGAGGGCTCTCTGGAAAAGGAGAACGGCAATAAGGACAATTATACGGAGATGCTTCCGCTGTATTATGTCGGCAATAAAGCCAGTCGCGAACTGGGAAAGTCTAATTTCGAGACAGCTATAACGAAAGCACAGAAAGCCATAAAGCAGCATTCTATAAAGAAGCGTCCGCAATGGACGAAAAGCCGTAAGAAGACGGAACGCGACATAGAATGGCTCAACCGCCGTGAATATAACCCTTTCCTGTGGAAGGCATGGATGCTCATGGGACGTTCACAGTTTCATACAGGAGCATTTGACGAGGCTGCCGCGACGTTCTCATACATGTCGAGACTGTATAAGACTCAGCCTGCAATCTACGGCAAGGCACGTGCCTGGCTGGCAAAATGCTATATAGAGCAAGACTGGCTGTATGACGCGGAGGATGTCATACGCAATATGTCGCGCGACTCCATAGACTGGCATGCACAGAAGGAATGGGATTATACTCTTGCCGATTATTATCTCCGTACAGGAAACCTTGCGCAGTCTGCCGTGTATCTCCGTAAGGTTATCCGTCATGAGATGCGTTCCAAGCAACGTGCACGTGAGTGGTATATCCTCGGACAGGTCTATGCCGCTATGGGCAAGAATACGGAGGCTTATGCCGCATTCCGCCGTTGTGTACGTCAGAATCCTCCTTACGAACTTGAGTTCAATGCGAGGATATCGATGACAGAGGTTATGCCTCGCGATTTGGCTAAGTCAAAGATAGGAAAGCTCAAGTCTATGGCACGCTCAGACAAGAATGCAGAGTATCTTGATCAGGTTTATTATGCCATAGGAAATGTCTATCTTGCCGAGAATGATACTGTCCAGGCTATTGCCGCGTATGAAAGAGGCAATAGGGAAGCCACTCGCTCTGGTATAGAGAAAGGGGTGCTGCTGCTACATCTCGGAGATCTTTATTGGCAAGTGGAGAAGTTTGGCGATGCACGTCGCTGCTATGGGGAGGCGATAGGACTGCTCGACAATGACCGCCCTGATTACAGTCAGTTGGCGGAGCGTTCCAAAATTCTTGACATCCTTGTCCCTCACACAGACAATATCCAGTTGCAGGACTCTTTGCAAGGTCTTGCCAGAATGGACGAGAAGGAGCGTAATGCGGCGATAGACCGTGTCATAGACGCTCTTAAAAAGAAGGAAAAAGAAGAGCGTCTCAATAAGCTGGAAGAAGAGGCACAGAAGAATGCCGCACAGGGCAATGTCTCAGGCAACAATACCTCAACTATGCCGCAGGCTCCTGGAATGGGACAGACAAGCACTTTCTATTTTTACAATCCTAATGCCGTGCAACAGGGTAAGCAGATGTTTATCCGGCAGTGGGGCAGGAGAGAGAATGCTGATGACTGGCAACGTGCAAACAAGACCGTTGTGGCTTCTGCCTCTTGGAATGATGCAGACGGTATGGATGCACGGACGGACAGTATGGATGTCGCAGGAAACGATTCTATCTCTGGTAGTGACGATATGGCGGAGCAGGCTGACTCGGCTGCTCTTGACCCGCATAAACGTGAGTATTATCTTGCACAGATTCCTTTTACAGAAGAGCAACTTGCGACTTCTAATCAGATATTGTCTGATGCATTGTTCAATGCTGGTGTGATATTCAAGGACAAGTTGGATAATCTTCCTCTCTCGGAAAAAGAACTGAAACGCCTTTCGGCAGACTTTCCTGATTTTGAGAGAAATGATGAATTGTATTATCACCTGTTCCTGCTATATTCAAGAAAAGGGGATGTCCTCAAGGCAAGGTACTATAAAGAACTGCTTGCGGAACGCCATGCGGACTCGCAGTGGTCGAAGATAGTCAATGACCCTGACTTTGAGGATAATATGCGCTATGGCACACACAAGGAGGACTCGCTGTATGCTGAGACCTACGATGCATTCAAGGCTGATAATTTCCAGACAGTATCGCGTAACAGCCTTGTCTCTGAGACGCGGTATCCTCTCGGGGCACATCGTGACAAATTCCTTTTCATTGGCGGCATGACACGCCTCAATCAAGGCGATGCTGACAGTTGTCTCCATGCCATGGAGCGCGTCGTTGCTGAATATCCTCAGAGCGATGTCTCTCCTCTTGCAGGAATGATAATAAATGGCGTAAAGGCTGGAAGAAAACTGAGAGGGGCAAAGTTTGACATATCCAATATATGGGACTACCGCTCCACAGTGCTTTCAGAGGACGTTGATACGGCGAGCGCGTTCTCTGCCAATCCGAATGAGGAGTTTGTCTTCCTCATGACATATCATCCTGACTCTCTTAATGAAAATCAGTTGCTTTACAATCTTGCGAAATATAATTTCACAAGCTATCTTGTACGCAATTTTGACATTGAGATAGAGAATTTCAGTGACATGCATCGTCTTTCCGTCAGCGGTTTCCGCAATTTCGGCGAGGCATTGGTGTATGCACGTGAGCTTTATCGTAATACACAGATTATGTCTGTTGCCAAGGGTAGCCGCAATGTTGTCATAAGCAGATCCAATCTTCCGCTTTTGGGAGCGCAGTTCAGCTACAATGACTATGACAAATTCTATTCTGCGCACTTCGCTCCTTTGCCACGACCTTCCATCGCTGTGCTGGAGGAACAGGTGGTTTCTCCAGAGCAGTATGACCCGGAGATGACACCAGTCACAGAGACCAAGGGCGATGAAGACGAGGAAAATGCTGTTCCTATAGCAGAAGAAGATAACAGTATCATTGTGTCGGAAGAGATGCCTGCTGCGCCTGAGGGTACAGAGATTTCAGATATTGTGGACGATGTACCTGTTGTGAATGACGTGCCTGCTGTAGACGATGGCGTCGTTGTTCCTACGCAGCAACCAGCAGAACAGCCGGCAGGGATGCAGGATGCATCGGTAACAGTTGTTGCAGAGCAACCGCAAGATGCTCCTGCTGATGATACAACTGTGGTAGAGCAACGACAGGAAACTTCTTCCGATGATATGACTGTAGTAGAGATGCCTCAGGAAACTCCGGTAGAAAAGGCGGTCGTTACCCCTGCTGATACAAAGAAAAAGCAGGAAGAAAAGCTGCAGACACAGAATAACGGCAATACTATACGTATGGATATAAACAGTGATATCCTTGAGATTATAGATGAGGATGCTCCAAAAAACGAGACACCTGCCGACAGGAAAGAGGACAGCAAGAGGTCTGTAGAAAACGATGACGAATACTTCGACTTCGATGGCTTTTGATACAGTAGGGGATAAATGATCTTTTAATCACTTTTTGACATGACAAACGGCAAAATCCTTTGGGTAGACGATGAGATAGAACTCCTCCGCGCCCATATCATATTTCTAGAAAAGAAAGACTACGAGGTCATAACCGTATCCAATGGCACTGACGCCATAGAGCAGTGCCAGCAACAGACATTTGACCTCATACTGCTTGACGAGATGATGCCGGGCATAACAGGACTTGAGACTCTGCAGCAGATAAAGGACATACAGCCACAGACTCCTGTCGTCATGGTCACAAAGTCAGAGGAAGAGAATATCATGGACCAAGCGATAGGGCAGAAGATAGCCGACTACCTCATAAAGCCTGTCAATCCTTCGCAGATACTTCTCGCCTTGAAGAAGCATATACATCGGCGTGAGATAGTCACAGAGGTGACACAGACACAGTACCAGCAGTCGTTCGGACAGCTTTCCATGCAGATTATGGACTGCCGTACACTGGCCGACTGGAAAGCGGTCTACCACCGTCTTGTGCTTTGGGAACTAGACCTGTCAGAGACGGACTCCAGGATGACGGAAATGCTTGCTTCTCAGAAAGAGGAGGCGAATATAGGATTCGCAAAGTTCATAAAGCAGAACTACATGTCATGGGTCGACCCGAAGACATTCCTCGACTACGACAACCGCCCGGTGCTCTCGCCGGATATATTCCGTGAATACATCTTCCCTGCGCTTGATGGCAAAGCATCCCCTGATACAAAGCAGGAGAAAGTGTTCTTCATCGTCGTTGATAACTTCCGCTATGACCAATGGCGCATACTATCAAAGGAAATTGGGGATATGTTCGACATTGATGAAGACATGTACCTTGCAATACTCCCTACTGCCACGCAGTATGCACGCAATGCCATATTCTCTGGACTTATGCCTGAGCAGATAGAACGGATGTTCCAAGACTTGTGGGTGGATGAAGACAGCGAGGAGGGCAAAAACCTTAACGAAGAACCGCTCATACGTACCCAGATAGAGCGGTACCGCCGCAAATACTCGTTCTCTTACAATAAGGTAAACGACTCTCAGGGAGCAGAACGCTTCCTCAGTAAGTTGCCGAGTCTTGCACAGAACGATCTCAATGTTCTTGTAGTTAACTTTATAGACATGCTTTCACATGCAAGGACAGAGTCGAAGATGGTACGCGAACTTGCCAATAATGAGTCGGCATATCGCTCAATCACGCTCTCATGGTTTCGCCATTCTGTCCTTGCAGAACTTTTCCGCCTGCTCGCGCAGAGCGATTATCGTATAGTGCTGACAACAGACCACGGCTCTATCCGTTGCGGAAAACCAGTGAAAATCATAGGCGACAAGAATACCAATACCAACCTGCGTTATAAGCTCGGCAAAAACCTTAATGTCCTTGCCAACGGTAACGGCAATGCAAAGGAGAAAGACCTCTCGAAGGAACTCTTTGTGATAAAGGAACCTGCCAAGGCTCAACTGCCGTCCCCAAATCTCTCCACAAGCTATGTCTTCGCCACAGGCAATTCGTTCTTCGCCTATCCGAACAATTACAACTACTATGTTTCCTATTTCAAGGACACATTCCAGCACGGAGGCATATCCATGGAAGAAATGCTTGTGCCTATCATAACATTGAAGCCACGCAGACGTTGAGAAACATCTCCGCAGATGTCCTGTAAGCCACAAAGTTATATATGTATAAGGCGAATAGAAGGCAAATTTACGGTAAAGAGTAAAAAAACGCAAGAATTATTTGGTCAGTTGAAAAAAAAACAGTACCTTTGCACTCGCTTTTGAGATTGGTGCTTGAATCGTCAAGTCACGGATTCTTATCCTGTCTCATTGGTTTTATATAGATGGTGCCCGTAGTTCAGTTGGTTAGAGCGTCAGATTGTGGTTCTGAAAGTCGTGGGTTCGAGCCCCACCGGGCACCCAATAAAAAAGAGGGTGCAGATTACAAACTGCGCCCTCTTTTTGTATTTGTAAATCAAGCATTTACGGCTAATAAACGGCATTCCCCTGTGAATAAAGAAGTCAAGATAAACATCGTCCGTGTTGCCACAAGTAGCATCTAAAAACCACAAATAATATCAAGATGTTTACCCATTGTTTACCCATTGTTTACCCCGATTAGATAAATATTAGATATGGCTACATTTAAAGCGACAATAAAAAAAGACAAGATGCGTGCCGATAAGACTTGGAATGTACTCATAAGACTTACGCACGACAGGAAGACAAGGTATATATCCACAACCATGTATGTCACCAAAAAGGATATGACCGCATCTTTCAAGATTAAGAACCAGCAAATCTTAGACAAATGTGACGACCTGATAAGGTCTTATCGGAAAAGAGCAAGCCAGCTTAATCTTGAAATGAATGACATTGACATCGACACGATTATAGACTACCTTAAAAAAAAAGATGAGAAAGCAGGCATCGACTTTATAGAGTTCTCTCGTAAATGGTGTAGCCGACACACAGAAATAAAAGGAATAAAAAACTACATGTCTGCCATCAATTCTTTTTGCTCTTTCTTCGGGCGAGAAAAGGTATTCTGCAACGAGGTGACAGTACAGAAGATGAAAGAATTTGAGAACCACTTGTCAGAGAAGAAAAGAGCACAGTCTTTATATTGCAATGCCATCATGCGCCTATTCTCGGAGGCACGAGACTGCTATAATGATGAAGACAACGACATCATAAGGATAAAGCAGAATTTATCGAAATTCAAGCCGAAACATCAGAATACCGCCGAGAAAAGAGCACTCTCCGAGGATGTTATAAGACGGATATTCTCCTTGCCATATCTAAACATAAAGGTGAAAGGGCAACAGTGCCGCAGAGACCTTGCAAAAGACTGCTTCATGCTTTCGTTCTGCTTGATGGGCATGAACTCAGCAGACTTGTATAACGCAGAGGAATATGACGGCGAATATATCACCTATTGCCGAACCAAAACCAAAGACCGCAGGAACGACAAAGCAAAGATGGTCGTAAAAGTTCACCCAGCAATTAAGCATCTGGTCGAGAAATACCAAGGCAAAAGCAAAGTGTTCAACTTCAGTGAACGCTTCTCCTCAATGAGCGATTTGAACAGGGCTGTCAATATAGGTCTAAAAGAAATAGGGAAAGAGATAGGGGTCGAAAATCTCCAATACTACGCTGCAAGGCACTCAATGGCTACTATAGCTATTAATAGGGTAGGGATTAACAAGTACATCGTCAATGACATGCTGTGTCATACAGACAGCGCAATGAAAGTCACGGATTTATATATTCAAAAGGACTACACGATAATAAATGATGCAAACACCAAGCTTATAGACTACATCTTGCGTGATTAAGATATATTAAAATTAGCGAGGTCGTATCAAAATTGCTGATACGACCTCGCTTTTTTATTTTACTCCATTTCCCAAAAGTCTTCAAGCCCTCCTGTCTCCTCGGGTTCATCAGCTTCCGCAAGTGTCATTTCCCTTGCTCTCCGAAAATCAGCAGCGATATTGTCCCTATCCTCGTATTTCATCAGCTTGTTCATGACGAGTTTCATCTCCTTTTCTGTCAGTTCCCTGTCAAAGAGGATTAGGGAGTTGAAAGCCATGGTTGGAAATCTGCTTGTCAGTGTCTCATCACTTCCAATGACAATGCCTCTATTAGCAGGCATTTCAAATACCTCCTCTGCATTAACAGATACCACCTGCCTTTTATTCAGGAGGTCTAAATACCTAAGTTTATCATTATACAGCCCATTAATATAGGTATCGTAAGCATTATATGGTTTATATGCTATATTTTTTAAGTAGGCATTTGTAAACATTAAAGCATATTTAGCACCCAGTTGCTGTTGTCTCTGTGTATAATATGTAATATAATCAGAGTGCTTTATTGGGAATGTTGGCATAAAGTCCATCATCATGCCCTTAGCCCCTTGCCTTATTGAAGGTATAACTCCATACATCTTTGTAGTGGGAGCAGGGTAGTTAGGGAGAATCTCAATTTCACAGTTTTCGTCCTCTACGAAGTTATGTGTTACAAATTCAACTTTTGCTGTCGGAACAAAAGTTTCATCTGTCGGCTCTATTGTATAATCCATTCGTGGAGTATTATATGTTCCATCTTTTCTAATTGTAAGATGGTATACGTAGACAGAGTTAACATTATCAAGAACATTTATCATGAGATGCTTATCTGTCTCGACGTTTGATTGAAAACCTGTAACTTTAACTATAAGAGATGGAACCAAAATATGCAAACGCTGTCCCGCCTCTCCTTTGAAATGTCTTGTTACCCTACCGTAAGCTGTATATTTGAATTTATTTAGGCCAACAGCTGTGGCAGTGCCCAGCAACACAACATTGTTCCTGTTAATAACATACTCAGGAGTAACCCCGTTGAAGACAAGAGAATCAGGAAAATTCGGGAGAATCTCTATTGTATATTGCAGTGTGGTTCTCTCTGCTGGTGCGAAGTAAATCCAGCTAAAATAATCACTATAAATCTCAAATACCCCATTCTCATCAGCTGAAACAGTAGCAGTAGCTGCTACAAGACTTCTAACCTCAAATACTCCTGGAACATCCACTTTAGCCTTAAAATAAACAGGTTCGTCTTTATACTCCAGACGAAAATCTGGAGTATAGGCAGAAGAGACATTAACAGTAGCTTTATGGGCAGTTCTGTTGATAATTGCTCCTGAATCAGTAACAGTCCACTTTGTCAAGTCAGTACCATAGCCTCCCATTCCACTGAGACCGTCAAAAGTGAAATTATGAAGCTCCAAAGGATGGTTATTCCCACTCAAATCCTCCAGCACAGGATTCTCGGCAAGACTGTCATTCGTACAGCCCTGCCTCTTCACGTCATACCAGCCGATAATGTGGGATTTAAGGTCTCTCAGCACATCATCCCCAGCCTGCCGACCAGCCTCCCTGTTGCCGATTATCGGCATACATACTCTTCCCATCCCTATCCTCGGCATACATATACGCATGCCTGTCCCTATCGCCTTCCCCATCCTGTACGTCATTCCGTTGTTACCTTGCCCTCTACAGGCTCATTCAAACTCTCTACCGTCACCTCGACACCCTCAGGCACGTCAACCTCGAACAGATAATACTGCTCCTGCGACGGTCTCCCCAATGTAGCGAGGATAACCCTTTCCATCTCAGGCAGGTTGCCGTAAACGATGACATCAACGCTCGTGCCGCTGTATACGTTCAAGTCCACCTTAATCTGCACGGCAGACGGACTGCCTGTTGAGACAAAAGAACTTTCCCATCTGTTCCTGCCGTTCTTTGTAAAAGTCAATTCCTGTACCATATTAATGTTCTTTTTTTTCAGCAACTTGCTCCTTTTCCTCTATTTCGGCGGGAACTTTCCCGTCATACGCTGGATACGAAGGACTGCGGAATGTCTTTGAAACCATCTCTCTCATGGCACTGAGAGTGTCATACATTTCAGGAAGCTCCGCATCACCAAGGATATACTTCGCAATTTCCTCACTTACGGCGATAACATTCTTGTCTGTTACACCCTTTACATTGACTGCCAGTTTTACAGCCTCAATTCTCGCTTCAATTTTCGAGTTCATAGTTCTATTTATTTTTTTGTTAATGATGTCTTCTGCAATGGTCGCACAGCAAGTCCTTTGCTATCTCCCACGTAGCCTCCACGATATCGTCACCGATGTATTGCAGTTCCTCACCATGGGGATTTATCCCGAACGTCTGCGCTATATGGTCTTGCAAGTGCCCTGTCTCATGCTTGTAGGACTGCTGGAACTCCTTTGCGCTTGATGTCCTTGCAATAACCATTACCGTCTCCTGTGTGTCCCTGTTGGAATACGTCAGTCCTGTATCAAGATTGCCGGATGTAAGATTGGTGTATGCACGCTCCAAATCCTCACCACCACATCCTATATGCACAAGCGCATCAAGAACCTCTTCCGCATTGGGTTCGGTGACGACATAATAGGCGTAGATACGCCAACCATATCGTGGAAGTTCAAACCGTTGTCGTATCATAGAATCTCTTCCCAGTCGATTACAAAGCCAAGCGCATCAGCGTCAGCCAGCCATTTGCGGAAGAGGTTGCCGCCCGGATTGTCAGGGTCATCGATAATGTCCTTGACCATCTTTGCCATGTGCGCCTCATCCTCAATAGAGGATTTCCAGAAATCAGCCTTCACCATGTTGGCCGCATAGACGAAGTTATGCCCTTCATTATTTTCTATCTTTATCCCATGTTTCCTGAGCATCTCTTCGACATTCTCCTTTGAAAGAGGCTCAATGGCCTCCTTCTTGCCAGTGGCAGGGTTCGTCCTTTTCATTCGGTTTACAGCGAACTCGCAAGCCTTGCGGTTGAAATTATAGCCGTATGAGCGGAGATATGACCGCATTTCCCTCGGCATGTCTATTGTGAATATATCTAACGGCGTTGTCATATCGTTTTCTTTTTTTGAGATTATGGAGTGCAGCCTGGAAGCCGCACTCCAACGCATGATTCAGTTATCTGCGCATGTAACGGCCTGTCGTGGCCGAACGTCCGCGTCTTTCTCCCATGTAGGGCGGCATCTCGTCCCAGCGGTCACGGGGATAACGCTCTTCCATACGGTCGTAATCATCATGACGCATGTCATCTTCGCGCATGCCATAACGGCCACCGCGTCCATAGCCGCGCTCTCCCATACGGTCACGTTCATCCTCCTCGTCCCGGAAGCCCATTCGTCCGCCGTCACTGCGCCGCATCTCCTCTATGCACTCCATGGCCTTGCCGCCATAGTGCAGCATCTTGCCTACAGTATCGGCAAGATGAGAAACCTTGTCCTCTGAAATTTCAATTACATACATAGCTTATTTGTTTTTTACAGGTTTTGTCCCATCACCATCGAGCTTTTCCATCAGACGTGCCATCATGTTTTCAAGATTGGAATTTGTTTGAGCCAACTGTGCAACCTGATTCTTTAGATTAGCAATCTCTTGCTCCTGTCTCTGCTTCTCAGCAAATTCAGGATTAAGCTGCATCAGAATCTCGTCATACTTGACTATCTTCTGACGCTCCTCGTCAACACGGTTGATAATGCTGACCGATTCATTCTTGAGGTTCGATATTTCAGCGTTCATTGCATCGCGGCTGATAGTAACGAACACATTGCCCGTTTTAAAGTCCGCACTCTCCTTATCAGCAGGAAGCTGCTGGAACTGACGCTGTGAACCGCCGACATTGGCGTATACGTCCACGACCTGCTCCTGCATTGTTCCATAAGGAACGCCCATAGGATATTTAGACACAGGCTGTGTCACTTGTGTAATACTGCCTATCTCTATGCGTGGCACACTCTCCTTATACAGGATATATATTGTCTGGTTTACTCTTGATGATGAGAACATATCTGTGTTGTTGATTAATAGATGTGTGAGGGGACGTGAATCCCCTCACGTTGATTATGCCGCTGGGGCCTCTGTCGCCGCAGGGGCTGTGATTTCAATAAGCAACGAATCGTTAACCGTCACGCCCTGGGCATATCCGCACCTTACACAGCTCGGCTGGATGTCACGTCCGAGGTTTGTTACGGTCACGGATGTCGGCAGGCCGGAATAACCTTGGAAAGCGACCACGAATGTCTCCGCGAAAACTTTTGGATATGCATTGCAGCAACCGTCAGGGACCATCATGGAAATAGTCGCTGTGATGGGGATGAAGATTGTCGTGTCCACAAGCCTCGGCGTACCGTTCTTATACGTCAGAGTGGCCTGTGGCTGTACGGTGGAATCCACACAGTACGGCCTGCGTAGCTTCCTTTCCATCACAGCCAAAATGCGTAGCTGGTTAGCTGCCGGAGCGGCACTTGCTCCTGCCGGTGATAAATAAACTGCCATCTTATTCCGATTTTTGAAATTAGATATATAATTATAGATTTATCTATCAGCAACCGCATCCGTTGTTGCATCCGCCGCAATTGTTCCCATTGAACGGATAGCCGTAGTTATTGCATCCGCATCCAAAAGGATTCGGGACAACGTATGCCGGACTTGGACATGGGCGAAGCTGTGCTACAAGATTTGCAGTCTGCTGCTGCTGTGAAGCGGAAAGCTGGAACGCCTGTACCTGATCACGGAGATTTTGGTTCTCACGACGCATCTGGTCCATTCTGTCCTGACAGAACTGGTCGCCAACGTACTGTTTGAGTGCGTTAATCTCATTCTTGAGCTGGCATGTCTGGTCGGCAAAAGCATAGTTTGTGGCGGCAAATCCGCGCTCAACAGAGCTGTTGACGAAGTTTATGGCACCCTGCAGTGTGTTGGTCTGATTGGCTATTGCAAGGCGGTTCTCGCAGCAGCAGTCACACAGCTTGCTCATGATAGAGGTGTTGCCGTTCTCCATGGCGGCGATAATGTCGCGCTGACCGAGACCGAGAGTGTTGCCGAGCTGGCACATCTGAGTGGAAAGGCTCTGGATAGCTCCCTGCAAAGCATTCTGGTCGCAGTGGACAGTTGAAGCAAGCTGGGAGATGGCAGTGGCGTTACCCTGAATAGCCTGCATGATAAGCTCGCGGCCTGCGTCGCTGTTCACGAGATTGCCGAGGTCTGCAAGTCCCTGTGCTGAGCCACGGCCGCCGAAACCGCCGCCGAAACCGTTGCCGAAGCCACCCCAACCGAAGATGAGGAGAATTACAATCCACCATGCACCCATGTCACCGAAAGCTCCATTACCACGGTTGTTGTTCATCATTGCGGCTACCATGTTCGGGTCAAGGCCGCGGTTCTGACAGAGTGAAGCGATAAGACTGGCCATACCTCCGCCGCCCAGTCCGCTTTGGTCACCAAAAGAAAAGATTTTTGTGTCTGACATAAAAAATGTGTTTGTGTTGTTGTTTCGGTCAATATCAACCGTGTGGCAAAGATATAAACAATCCTCCTTGCCTCAAAAGTATTTCTTCCGCGAAAAAGGGCGTTATTTCCCTAAAAGGGGAAGAAAGTGCACTTGCAGAATCAGGAAGAGACTGTCAAACACGCAGATAGAGCTTTTGCAAAGCAAGTCACTTCCTCGTATGATTCAGCACATAGGCTATCGTCTTTGTACAAAGCCCTGTCCGCTCATGTATTTTCTCATAGATATATGATTTCGACACCACATGAGCCAGTTCACCAAGACCGTTCACTATTTCCTCATACACCTTGTGAACTTCGGCATACCTCATTACTGTACTCTCACGTCTGTTCTTGTCGCTTGATATTGCCATACAATTATAATGTTTTCCTGATTATCAAATAAACGACCGTGGCGGCACCCATCCACATAAGCATCTCCTGCCACCAGTAGAGCGTGTGCTTCTCCTTCTCCATACAGTACGGCACATATATGCTGTCAGTCCTTTCCACATACACGGTATCCGTCCGCAACTTGTCCCTGTACAATGTCCGTTCCCTGTACTTCGCCAGATATACGGTATCTCCCGTATGCCGTTCGCTGACATACACGCTGTCATGGAGATACACGCTGTCACGTCTGTATCTGACCTCTACACTGTCCTGATACCTGTATTCCGGGACTGTAACATACTTTGTCCTGCACCCTGCCAGCAGCAGCGTCAGAAACATAAAAAACATAACCCTTTTCATGTCAATAAAAAATAATAGCGGCATCCCTGACATGTGGGATACCGCTAAAAATATTCGTCATACTTGCTGTATGAACGCCTTACCTTGGTTATTCTCTATGATTTTTATTACATTTGTTTGAGTTATGCTTATAACCATGGAATGATGTACACTCAATATCAAATCCTGCAAATCCTGGTCTTTCTCCATCTCTTCTATTTTAAGTCCTATGCCTTTCAGGTTGTCAACATGCAGATGCCTGCTGTGTGACAGTGTTGCAGAATGACTGCCCAAAAATTCAACAACCTTTTTTGCACAATGGCTTGGAGACGGTTCTTTTAAGAACATGTTTTGTTCCAACCATTCCTTTACCATCGTATCTGCCCATTCAATGGCCTTCTCACATTCGCCAATCAATGTAGGATGATATTTTGCAAGAACCTCACGCCATAGAACAATAGAGCGAGGGTCTTTTTGAATTTCATTTTGTATACGTTTGAATTCTTCTATGATACCATGTGCCGGATAAATGCCAAGCTGAGGGTCTATTGGACCGAGATTTGATTGCTTGCCCATTACAATGCTCTTGCATGAGCAGGCTATCATTGTTCCAGCAGACATTGCTATTTGTGGCACAATCGCACGTATATCATTGCCGAATATAGACTTAATGTAGTTGACGATGGACTCAGTGGAAGCAACATCGCCACCAGGTGTATGCAGGATAAGGTCAAGCCCCTTTTTGCGGTCAAGTTTGTTGACCACAGTCATAAAACCATTCTTGTCATTGTCGTTGATGGAAAAATCAACACCTTGTCTTGAGAGTTGTGATTTCTGCAAGAACCCCGAATAATAAACAATGGTATTCCTGCCAGTATATTCTGACAGCTTGTGTATATATTTCCTGCGAGTTACATCAAATATACTGCTTGATGCTCCAACCTCTTTCAGGATTTCATCCCATGTAGGCATACGAAAATCATTTTTAACAGCACGCTATAGGATTCGTGCTGTTTGATAATTTAATTGTTTTCACCTCGCTAACGGCATGACCTTCCCAAAATGAATCGTATGGCATAGACTGCTTTGCAAAATCTATTCCACACTGATGGAAAAATTCCTTTATCTCCGCTATTCTATTTTCGTTATCTTTGATGATCCTTTCCATATCAGAGTATCGGTTGGTTATTTCTGCAAAGATAACAATTATGTTTTATAATCAATGACTATAATCTACATATTTATCAATAATTAACGGTATCCCACCATGTCAAAGAACGCCTGTCAAACATCCTGCCTCACTTCATTATCCCAAGAGCCTTCTTCGCCCTTCCGAGATATTTCTGCCTTGCGGCAAGACCGTTGTACCCTCCGTTTATACGCTTCGTAACGGCCTTTACATCGTCGCCGTCGGCAAGCGCGTTCAGGTCATGTGTCTTCCAGTACCACATCGATGAACGCACCGCGCCGAGAGGCTGCTCCAGCAATTCCGGCTTGGCTACAACGTCAAAGCCGCAATGCTCAGCATACGCCTTGTAGTTGGCCTTGCCCGTGAGCTGTATCAGTCCGCGCCCCTTGTACCTTACACCGTCACCTTTTGACGTGTTGCCGAGGTCTTTCCGTCCCTCATATTCCGCTCCGCTCGCAAGCTCCTTTGTATACCTCAGCTCTCCGCTCTCATGTGCTATCTGCGCAAGGTAATGCGCCATGCGCAACGCTGTCGTTATGCCGAACTCCGAGGCATAACGGTTAATGAAGACAAGAAACTTGTCAACCCTGCCGTCTGCTGTCGGCATTATCCTTAGAACCTGTCCCCTTGTCACTTCCATATTCTGTAAATATTTTCTGGTTATTGTCTTTTGTGGACAGCCGCTGTATGGCATCAATGATAGCCTCCGCGTCTTTCTCCCTCGCGCATTTCACGATATTCGTCACAAGCTCCGGCAACAGGGCGGCATGGCTTTTCTTCCGCCTCTTGTTCTCCAGCACGCTCCAGCCCTCAATCAGTATGCTGCCCATGGCTATGACAATCTGAAAGAACGGCAGATAATAGAACGTGAACATGCTTCCTATTATGTCAATGAAGAGAAACGGCAGGAGTACCCCAGCATAGTCCTTGATTTTCTGGAATGTCTCCCTCAGCCTGTGCGAGTGTACCTTCTCGCCGATGGCTCTTGCCGTGTTCACTCCGCTCCACATGTCGGCAAAGCAGGCTACAGCCATGCCCAGCCATGTCACACATACCACGCCCGACCACAGTACCATCCGCAGGGTCAGGGCATCCCACTCGCTATTTATAATTAGTTCAAACATCTATTCCAAGTCATTTTTATGTTGTTCAACTTTTGATATACCCATAATCTCATCAATTTCTTCGGGAGTGATTGCAGTACCGCCGCCAGTGCCGATGGAATCCTTGTTGATATGAAGGCCGTCCCTGTCTACGGAAAGCACATCGGCAGAATCCTCCGCAACCTTCACGTTCACAGTCTCACCGTCACTCTCGAGACCGTTGCCCCATACGCTGCGCGCTATGTTATACACGTGGATTACACCCTTGCCGAGGGACGGTATCTGTAACTCGCTCATGAGTTCCACGGTCTCCACGGCAAGACCACAGTGACATCCGCATGAACCGCTGTCCGAGATGACGCTATCCTGTTTCGGCACGAGACGGAAGACCTTCTGTCTGTCCACCGTCACCATGCCGTCCTGTCCACGGTTCTCCGTAAGTGTGAGTGTGTATGTGCCCGTATATACCTGTTGCCTGCCGCGGAAAGTCACCTCTATATCGCTTCCGACGGCAGACCACTCGATGTACGCCTCCCTTCCCATGGAATCCGCAAGCGTCACCGTCACCTCCTTGCCTGTGAAATCCTCTGGCTCTCCGCTGCACATTATGTGCCAGCGGATATGAATGTCGTTGCCTATTCTTATGTCCTTCATGATTCCCTGTGTTTAAGCCACAGGGCAGAATCCAATTTCCTGCCCCGTGGCGACGGTTACTGTTCCTATGCGCCGATTATGGCATCTATCTCCGCTGTTGTCAGCGCACTGTCCTGTGTGCCGACGACCACCTCTGCCCAGCCAGCGGCGGCTCTTCTGTCAGCCCATGCGACAAGGCGGTAATCCTTGTTCACCGTGCCGCCGACATGCCACACCTGCCCGAGAGCATCGTTGTCGGCGTTCGTGCCGCTTCGCGACAGTATGCAGTCCTTCAACGCATACAGTTCTGTAAGGGATGCCACACTCCTGTGGCCGCTTATCTCCGTGGCATCGACTATGCCGTATGCCGCAGGGTTGTTACTTTTCAGTTTGTCCGGATAAAAAAGCATATCTGTATCTTTCTTTTAATTTAAGGATTATTTTGCGAATTGCAGTGACGCATTGGTGAACGCTCCAGGATTATTCGATACATAGACATTGTAGGTCTGCAGATACCCTGCACCGTTAGTCACGCTCACTGTCTTCTTCGTGAATGCGCCAAGGACAGGGGTCGCACCGTCTTGGATAATCTTCGTCAGGTCTCCGAGAGCTGACGGATACGCCATCACATAATACTGCGTTGCCGTGGTGGTAATGCCGCCCTTCGTGGTGTTCGGTGTCGTGACAAGCTCACCAGTCAGAGCCTTCACCATTTCCTCCGTGACATCCTTTGTCGTTGTCATGCCCGTAAACATGCGGTACTTGAAGGTCACTGATACGGAAGCCTCCTTGTAGTCGTTGCCCGAAGCAGGCTTTACGTCTGCACCGCTCACCATGAGCCCGGTCTTCGGCGCGCCGAGCCTTACCTTGTATGTGGCGTTGCTTCCTGTCACACTTGATGTAAAGGCATCGGATTCCACACCTGATGCGGTGAGGGTCTTCCAGCTTGATGTGCTGTCGATTATAGTCGGGTTCTTCTTTCCTGCCGCCGCTGTCCACTTGTATGCACCCCTGAACTGAGCCTTGTAGCCGATTTCAAGGGTGAGAGCCTTTGAACTGTTGTCGCTGAGGACCCGCGTCGTGCCGTCGTTCTTGAATATCGTCCAATTGAAGATGCTGATGGCTACATCCGCAAGAGGGAGATTCCCGGCGAAGATTCCATCCATCCTCGTCTTGTCCTCGGCAGACATCGCACCGTTCTCCGTTGTCGTGGCCGTGTCTGTCCTCTTTATGTACTGCGTAAGGTCGACATCGGCCTTGTACTGCCCTATCTCCTCCCATTTGTTGTCAACGTAAATATATTCTGTGTACAGGTTCTGTGCTTCCTGCTTGCTTGACAGCACAAGGTAAATCTTGTTTGCATCAATGCCTGTCGTCGGCAGCGTCTCCACAATCTTGTACAGCGACAGGTCTATGGCTATGTTGCCGCTGCCTACGACAGACTGGCCGTTGACGGTCTTCATGGCAGGCAGCTGTGCCGTAGGGAGCTTGCCGTCAGTGCCGAGTGTGGCGACACCGTTGGCGACACCCATCTCGGAGCGTTTCACTTGCGCGTCATTCGTCACGTTGCCAAGCCCGACATCCGTCTTCGTCAGTGTCGGATTAGAACTTATCTTCTTGCCATTGACGGTATAGTCGCCGACGGCTGTCTTCGCCGCCTCCACTGCACCCGCCACATGCGCCTTAATCTGAGACCAGAAATAGGCAAGGGATTCTTTGTCTACATATTTCATTTTTTCCTGTTTGTTGATTATTTATTGCATCATCCTGCTATGATAGCGTCAATCTCTGCATCCGTTATCGCCTGAAGCTCAGTCTTGTCAAGTTTCAGGTCAAGCTGTCCCTGGACGGCGGCAGGGGTTACCGCGCCGTCTGTCTTCGCCTTGTTCGCGGCAAGGTCGTTGTACACTTTCGTCACGCCGAAAGCTGATGTGCTTGCGGCAGGGATGTTCACGGTCTTGTCAGAGCCTACCGCAAGTGCAGTGCCGTTGACCTTCACGCCCTCAAGCACGTTGGGCTCGCCACCCTGTGAGGTGATGTCGCCCATCTTCTTCTCCAGCTTGCCTATTGCGGTGTTAAGGCTGTCCGTGGCGGTGATGGCGGCGGCAGTGGATGCCTTTGCGTATCCCGTCATTGCCGTGATGGTGTTGGACGCCTGATTGTGCGGGCTCGGCGTGAAAGAGCCTGGCTTCCCGGTCACGCCGCTCCATGCCACCTTGCCTGCCTCAGTGGCATGGTCGGCACTGTCGGCGTGCACGGCACTGCCTACGGAATACTCCTTGTAACCTGCTTCGGTGCTGAGCTTCGTGTCATCCACCACGAAATACATCTTGCCTGTACTCTCCACCTTCACGGTGTCGCCGTTCTGCACGGTCGCTGTCGTAAGCGCGAGACGTGCCGTGTCGTCGGATACTACCGCAAGACGCTCCAGCGCGCCTGCCGGGAGTTTTTCAAGAGGGATTGTCCCCTCGATGTTCGTGGCCTTGACCTTCTCGGCTTCCTGTGCCTTGCCTACTACCAGTGTCCCGTCCTTGAGATTTTCAGTATAATGCTGTAAGCCCGCTGAATCTACATATTTTCCCATTTGTCTTGATTTTATTTTATATAATTATTAAAAAGATATTTTACCAAATACTGATATCATGATATACCTATGTAGCAACTTCCTGCCGTCGCTGTCACAGGCAACGGTATGAACCATGTGGTTATATCCCCCTGTGGCATGTTGGTGTATTGGTATGTGTACCGTTTCCGTGCCAGCACCTGTCCTTTATAGGTAGCCAGATACGTCTGGTCTTCGGTGTCATTGAGCAGTACTGTGACACACCACAGGTTCATGTCGCCCACGGTCATTACTATATCCACGTCCATCATGTCGCAATAATCAAACATGAACGGATGGGATGCCGCTGGATTCACGGTGCTCTTCCCGAAGCTCGCCGTATCGTTGAGTATCTGCTTGTCATGTGCTGACATGACACCAGCCGTGCTGGTTGTTGCCGCTCTTATGTCGAATGACTGATATTCGGGATTCTCCAAATCAAAACCGTCGTTGATGTGCCCCAATGATATATAATCAGCTGCGTAAATCGGCAGCTTGTCTTTGGTGACAACCTCAATGTACCTGTTGAATCTCGGCTTGTAATACTCTGCCGTCTTCTTGTCTTCGGGTGTCATGAGACCAGGACGCGTCGAGGTACCATTCACTGCCTGAATGGGGAAATCCTTGTCGCTTTCTCCCATCGTGTCATACATGTACATCTCTGAGGAGCTGTCCCAGAATATCCTTGTGATGCAGCTGTCGAATAAAAGCCTTATACCCCTCCATAGGCGGACAACCCCGTCATAATTAAGAAATTTTCCCATATATTCCTGTCCTTTTCTTGTTTACACTACCAGTCAAGCTCACAGCTTCCCTTCCCTGCCGTCTTTGGTAACGCCATAAACCATATATACGGCTCTTCCTTTTCCACGTAGAACCGCTTCATGGATATTGCCTCCCCGTTGTATACTGCCTTTATCAGCTGGTCTTCACTGTCGCTGAACTTCAATGCCAGACACCACAGGTTCGTGTCGCCTACAGTCATTACAAGCTCCGCATCATAGGAGAGCACACCCGTAACATCCGTGAACGGATTCACTGCCGTCTCGTCTTTCTCCAGCCCTGCAAGGCCTGCATAAAGCATCGGCATCGGGACGAGGACAAGCTTGTCGCCCTGCACCGCAGGAATGCCTGCAAGACCGCCGAGTGACACAGCAGACGCCAGTTTCGTTATGTCACTGCTCTCTGCACGGATTTCGTTAAGTACCGCCTCTTTCAGTTCGTTCTTCTCTGCTGCTGTCATTGCCATGTCTTTATTCTTTTGGTTGTTTTCCTATCTGCTCGTTAAGCCCGTCGATGAAGCCGGGGATGCAATGCCTCTCCGCTATTTCCTTTATCATCTCCTCCTCGTCAGGTGTGTACTCCGTCTCTCCCTCGCTCTCGTATATCTTGAACGCAAGGGCGTGTGCGCGGATGCCTCCTGCCTGCTGATATATCAGGTCTGCGAACATCTCGCGCGCGTCACAGGCATGTGCCGTCTTGTGGCTTACGCCTGTGTAGATTTTCATGTGCTGGAAGTCAATCTTTTTCATTACTGTATCATTTTTTTCATTTTACTATCGCATAAAAGTCATCCGTTCCATTGTATACCAGCAACACGTCAACAGTATTGCAGGCTGATAACTGGAGAAACGCTTGGCTGTCTCCGGTCGCCCTGATAAAATTCGTCTTGGATTCCCCACTCCGGAAGAATATGTTGGTCGGTCTGTTTTCGTTAAGCGAGACAAGACGAATAGGTACGGCAAACACACCGTCTGTCTGCATCATCCTCTTCATGTTTGCCAGCTTTGGCATGTAAACATTTTTGCCTCCGTTCGTATTTTTAATCAGCACCGTTGCCCCATACGCCGGCTCTATGATGTCATAATTGGCTGTATCCATAAGACATGCCGCTCCCCACAAACCGCCCTGGCAAACAATCGCGCCTTTTGTGTACAATGCGACATCCCTGCTTATAACATTGTCGCTGATAATCTTCACCGCAGGATGATAATCGTAAGGGGCGACGGCATTCATCTGACGGTAGAAATATCCGGCACAGCAGGCCTTGGCGGCAAATATGTCTTCTATTGAAGGGTCTGCTCCATCGCCTATCGCAGCTTTTATGTTTGCCACATCGCCTGGTTTAAATTCACCATATTGCGCCTGAAGCTTGACCGTTCCCGGTGTGATGTGCGCAAGATCCTGCTTGTAGCTGTCGTCATGCCACATGCTGGGTTTTCCATAATACAGGCCCTCCTCATCAATGGAGAAATAACCTATCCTGCCGGACGAGGCGGCAATCTCGCCCGTGAACTTGCCGTTCTGCGTCTCAATGCTGCCGTCTTCAAGTATCTTGAAGTTATCGTTGGCAGTGACAATGCCCTCCAGCTGTATGTGGTCGGCAGTGAGCTTTATCACGCTCTTCGGGTTACCGTCATCATCATAGTCCTCTACGGCAACGCCGATGAGTGCTATCTTCCCGTCTGCTCCCTGAGCATAGATGCCGCTGCCTTCTGCTGTCGTGACAAGTCCCGAGGTGTTCCTGATGCTGCCGTCCTCGTTGAACCGTTCGGAAATCAGCATGTTGTATTTCGATGTGGTGATTATCTCTGAACCTGCAAGCACATTGCCGTTCTTGTCGAAATTCTGCGCCACTATCCTCACCACGGTGTCGGTCTGCTCCACCAATGTACTGTACTTGGCCGTCAAGGCCGCCACATCGTCCGTAGTGAGGACTATCATACACACGCTTATCTCGCCCGTGAAGCCTAAAGTGAAGTCTCCCGTGCCGTTCCACAGACCGCTGCATGTGTACTGCCTGTAGCCCTCCGTCTCTGACAGCTCCTCTTCCACAGCCAACGGACTGAAGTTCTCAAAACCTGTCTTGTCCAGCCCATCAAAATGCACGCTCAGCGTACCTGCCTTGCGCACCTTGTACAGGAATGACAGATAGACCGATGCAGGCTCTTTCCTGCCGGCGGCATTCGTCTCTATCTCCGGCAGGGCATAGTAATCGGCGGCTCTTTGTATGATAGACGTGTTCCGAATATTCACGACAGTCCTGTCCCTGTCAACGGAAAGCACCGCGCCGTCACCCTGCTTTGACAGTATGCCGCCGTTAGCCCATATCCAGCTGTTGCCCACGGCAAGGAATCCCGTGTCGCTCTCGGCAGACCAATGGTTGAAGCCATCGGCGAAAAGAGGGTTGGAGAGGAAGCCCTCACTCTCCGCAAAGTCCTGACGCACGCTTTCCACGGCAGAGGAAATCATGCCCTCCACTACCTCGAACTTAGTCTTGATGTCCTCGCCTGTCGCCAGCAGGAACGTGCCCTTCAGATATGCGTTGTCCGCATACAGGCCGTCACCGTGTGGCTGGTTGTCTGCTGGAAACCAGCTGTCCTTTATGCCGTCAAGGTTGCCGAGACGGGCGCGGAGACAGCCCTCGAAACTCTTGCCGCTTATGCCGTCCATGACATCGATGCGTGGCTGGCCGTCCTCCGTGGCTGAGATGAGTATCATGTTTTGACGCATAGGATTCCCTGTGTTGCCCATAAGCACGCACTCGTCACCTGCCATGGGCTCCACGCCCTCAAACTCTGATGCCAGCACCCATGCGCGGTCTGCCACGACACCAGCAATTTCCACCCAGTACGCATGCTGCTCCTTGCCGTCCTTCCACGTTGCACAGCGCATGAGGTCGTTCTTCACGAAATCACACCCGTTCTCGAAGCTGATAAAATAGACGTCTCCCTGACGCGCCACGCTCTTTATCTTGCCGTTGGCCGCACTTACTGCTATCTGACCGCCCACGCTGCGCACCTTCATGATGAGAAGCTCAAACACATTCATCACCTGCCGCACCGTCAGCTTGTCAATGGTGAGATGCGACAGCGCATCCTCCATCCATATCTGCCAACCCTCGCCGCCGAAGCCGTCCCTGAATACAGGACTGCGCAACAGGTCGCGCACGACAAGGGTCAGCAGCTCCGCGTTTCCCTTACCGTCAATAAAGCCACCTTGCACTGCTGGCACATAGTCGCCGAAATCGACACCTTCCTCAAAAGTGATTTTATGCTTCGCACGGTCACGCTGCCTTTTGGAGAGGAAATGTTTTTGCGCCAGCGCAAGATAATCTAGTGCTGCTCTTCCTCCGCCAATAACTTCGTGTGTTACTTCTGCTATCTTATCACGTAACATACTTTGTCCCACAGAGAACTCTGACGTGACATCAACAGTAATCTCATATAGTATATCATCTGTAGCCTTGCATGAGTATGACGAGACATATAATGTATAGTCGTGTTCGTTGTATCTTACGATAAGTCTCGCATTCTCGTTAAGCATTGAAACAATATCTGAGTTTCGTTGCAGATAGATACGCGAGAGTGTAATATTAAACGAGAACTTCTCATCATTGTTCTCGCTCATATACTTTATGAGGGCATTTTTCAGTTCGTTTTCTGCATTAGTGATATACACATCAGGCATTAGGATATTTGTGATAACGAACGTGTCTCCAACTGATGGCTTATAGTTGTTTGTAACATTCGGCATGACGACACCGAATGTATCAATTTCCTTTTTCAGTGCCACCCACACCTCATAGACAGATGTATCCTGCTGACGTGGCTGTATATTGTTAAAATTAACCTTGTCGTTGTAACTTCCGCTTACTATATCACCGTTTTCATCAACCTGCACGGGGTTCTCAAACTCATAATGCCCCTCGACAAGTTTAGGCTGTGACACGCCGACTTCAAAAGCACAGGGGGCGCAGTTCCCACTGGTCATGTTGAATGTCATAGCCCCGCTTGCTGTGGCTTGCTTGAACAGGTTGAATCCATACGTGCCGTTATACACATGTAGCTTCACATAGAAATAAGAATGTACATAATCGCCATTATCGTCTATTTCATCAGAATCATCAGAGTCAAATGCTATGTCAGCAATTTCTCCGAGCAACTGCCCCATAGAATTTTTCATACCCTTAATGGAAGGCTTGATATCTTCAAAATTCTGTATACCTTCTAATGGGTTGCTCTCCGTATACGGATTGCTGAAAATGTACTTTCCACCATCGGGATTGTCATAAGTGTTGTTCTGTGCATTATAGAAGCGCTCGCCACCATTGCTCTCTCGATATATTGGCGGCATGAGGGCAGAAGTTGGGGTTACCCATGTTCTATCTATGATTATTACTTGTGCTGGATAGTCAGAACTACTGGCTTCATCTATAAGTGTTTCAACTGAATATTTGCTATATTGTGGATTTATGTCCTCTTTCTTCAGTTCGTACTTGTATCTCGTACATGGGGCGTTCTGCACATCATGAAGATATATTCCTCCATCCTCATAAGGCATAACACTGCCGTTCCCATAACGGAATCCATATCCTGTGAATCCGTTTGGTTTGTATATGACATTCAAAAATCCACCTGCTGATACAGTAAGATAGTCTGCAGGGTCGCCAATGTCTTCTTTGTATAGCCTTCGTGATATTTTATAATCCAGCTTGACCCCGACAAGATAATTGTCTTCTTCCGTTATGGTATACGAACTGGAGATAGGCTTTAGACGACCAAAATAAGTGTCATCATCAAAATACCTATATTCCGTAATGACAGTCTGATATGAGCTCTTGTCTATACGGACAGTTCGTGGGTCTTTTGTGCCAGCGGTTGCGGTCATCAGATAATCCTCCAATACCGTCCCACTTGTAAGATGTACAAGAATGGTTATCAAGACACTGCCTTCTGCCACAAATCGCTTTTCAATATCGTTAACATCTTCCTCATAATATGTCTTTGCACTGTATATTGCAAAACCGTCCTTGGCAAGACTAAGTGAGAAGGAGAACTTTGGAGGATTATATGTCAGGGTATAAGTGCTGGGGTATATATCTGTATTATATTGTAGCACCTTTGATAAAAATATATCCCTGACTTTCTCCTTATCAATATTAACGGTCTCGAAAATAGCAGTTCCTTCAGGGTTCGTGTTGGGATAATAATATGGGATGTTGTCACTGCTGCCTACACCAGTAATGCGGTTGATGATGCGATAGTTCTCATTCGTCTTTGTCACCGATAACAACCCATTACCTAACCCATACTCAAACGGTATAGTAATGGAGTTTTCTGCATATCCTACATGACATGTCGTGCCAACCCAATAGTAAGGCACTTCAAATTTCGTATATATCTCCTGCAATGCTGTGGCGAAATATACATTTTCTAAAGATATTTCTTTCTCTTCTGTAATGCTTACCCCCTCGTCTATTATGACTTGGTATCCCTTGTTGGTGGCAACATCATAAAGTTTGGTGTATATCAGTGAATCATTCAGGCGTGCTACAAGCTCTTGTAATGTACCATAAAAACTGAATGTTGTTCCATTACTCCGATACCTGTCTTTATACTGGGCTTCCGTCTCTGATGTCACAACATCAAAGAAATAGACATTCTCAAGAACGATTCTCTCACTTGTCAGTGTTATCTCATGACTGTATCGCGCATCATCCGTATTCTTTGATGATGTTGGAATCTGGTCGACGAAGTAACGTTCCCCATTAAATTCCACATACTCCCTCTTGCTCCACAAGTCGTCAAGGCACATACTGTGCATGAGTGAACCTGTTATTGTAGGCGCACCAGCCATACGTTCGGCTGTATACCCCCATTCCGACAATACAGCAGGCTCTTGTGCAGAAGGAAACGGCATTGTACTTCCTTCCGCAGTAACTGTATATATATGCAGGCTCTTCCTTAACATGATTTGTTATTCTCTGCTGTATTTTGTTAACCTTAGTTATTCCTTTTTTCTTTCTCTACAAGGTTGTAATATTTCATGCACACCTCTTTCGGCGGCATGTTACTGCACTCCCTGTTTGTGTGAGGGCAGATGAATAGATGCTTTGGTGGTAAGAGTATATATCTCTTCTCCTTATTAGACATCTCCAGTTCAAATTTATCTTGCAGACGAAAGCGGATAGCGGAAA
>JAIDEM010000127.1 GCA_029054825.1 Prevotella sp.
AAGTCAACAGGGGGACTGCGGCAAAGCTTGTTGTGTTTGCAGAGATGATAAGCGGTTTTGCTGAGTCTGTGGACACGTAGGACGCTTATACCCTTGGTCAGCGCATAATTGCGGACTCAGGCATGTCTAAAGACATCTATTCCGGTACAGAGCCTGATGACATCTCGCGACAGGAAAATCTGCAGGAGTTCATAGACTCCCTCCGCGAGTTCGTAGATGAACAGCGTGAGGAGAGTGGGGAAGAGCATGTCGGGCTGAGTCATTACCTTCAGGAAATATCATTGCAGACGGATCTTGACAGTGATACCGGCGGCAAAGAACCGTCTGACGGTACAGGTGATGATAAGGTCACGCTTATGACAATCCACTCGGCAAAGGGACTGGAGTTCCCTACTGTCTTTGTTGTGGGTATGGAGGAGAATATCTTTCCGTCGTCCATGTGCAGCGATTCCATGCGTGCTATAGAGGAGGAACGGCGTCTGTTCTATGTCGCGATAACGCGTGCAGAGAAGCATTGCATATTGACATCGGCGCAGAACCGTTACCGCTATGGCAAGATGGAGTTCGGTACGCCGTCACGTTTCCTGAATGATATTGCTCCAGAGTATATCGATGTGCATAATTTCCAGCAGGCGGATGACGATTTGCCTTGGTCTTCCAAGAATAGAAAGCCGTGGTCTGGCTCCAGTGACCTGTTCGGTTCAGATAGCCCGGAGTGGATGTCCGGCACACGGAGGTATCAGAATTCCCGTCCAGTCGCTTCCCAGTTCAAGGCTGATCCTAAGCCGAGAATCACCAGTGACGGGCGAGCGGAGTGCAGGGAAGAGAGCTCTGCACCTTCATCCGGCAGGAGAGCGTCTACATTCTCGGGACGCCGCATGACAAGGATTCCCAATACGACTGCCGATGCTGTCACGGGAAATACAGCCACTGTGGACATGGGACTGTTTGCAGGACAACCTTCGTCTGCCGTTTCGGCACCGCAGTATGGAGGATTATGTGTCGGTTCGCTTATGGAACATGAGCGTTTCGGCATCGGCACGGTGCTGAAAATTGAGGGAAAAGGTGAAAATACAAAGGCGACAGTGGAATTTCAGAACTGTGGCACAAAACAGCTCCTGTTGAAGTTTGCAAAGTTTAAAAAGTTGAGATAAGTCAAGAATAGCGGCTTTTTGGACTTGAATGTAAAAAAAAACATGGAAATGTTTGGCGGTTTCGAAAAAAGTCAGTACCTTTGCACTCGCTTTTGAGAAATACATAATCTCACAACAAAAAGCACCTGCACCCTTAGCTCAGTTGGTAGAGCAACTGACTCTTAATCAGTGGGTCTAGGGTTCGAGCCCCTAAGGGTGTACAAAAGGAAGTTACAATACAGTAACTTCCTTTTCTTTTTGTATACTTATGTCTGTACGCGAGCCCCATAATCTGGACTCACCCGACAAACATGGGGGATTAATTATACAGCTTTGCAAGTCTGAAAAGGAAGAATTGGTGTCCGCTAAAAACGAGGTTGTCCACAGCATTTCAGTGGGATGAAGCCTAATGAGCATGAAGCTAGGGGCAGGGCGCAGCGATACCTCTGGAAAGCGAGACTGTATATGCTGGCGCACTACAGGTACAAAAGCATAATGAATCTATTTAGCGGTTATGGGGTATATGGTTTTATGAGGAAAAACCAAACGACTAAACAACAATATAACTAAGTAAAGCTTTTGCGTCTTCAGCGCGCCAAATGTGTTCTTTGTCGTCTGACATAACTCAGGGTGTCGCTATGCTTTACCCTGAGTTATGTGCTTGCTGCTCTTTCAGGGCGCACCATATCCATCAAGAAGATATCACAGACTCTGGCAGGCGGTGAAAGACAATAGAATGGGTTTGTCAATCACTAAATCATGTAAAGACAGAGATTTCTACATGTTTAGCGGACGTAATGGTTATGTGTAAAAAGAAAAGCGCAAATCCATGTTGGACTTGCGCTTTGAGGTGCGTTGCGGAGTCGAACCGCACTAACTGGTTTTGCAGACCAGGGACTAAACCGCTCATCCAACGCACCATTTGCTGTGGCTTGATGCCTGCGATTTGTCATTTGCGGGTGCAAAGGTACGAATAAAAACTGAAACAGTAAAATATTGACATGTATAAAGCCTCTTTCTTAAATAATATTAACAAATGAGGGCGGTAATCATAAACTAACCTTTGCAAATGTTGTTGTTTAAGGAAAATGTATTACCTTTGCATGGCAAATGGATAAATGAACATGATAAAGAACATTTTGTTTGATTTTGGCGGAGTGATAATAACTCTTGACCAAAAAGAGGCAATGCGCCGTTTCGCCATGCTTGGCGTGCCTGATGTAGAGAAACGACTTGATGCTTACACACAGGCTGGAATCTTCGGAGATGTGGAGGATGGGAAGATTTCTGCAGATGAGTTTGTCGTGGAATTGTCGGCGTTGTGTGGCCGTGAAGTGACATGGGACGAGTGCAAATGGGCTTGGACTGGGTATAAAAAGGGTGTGCCGAAGCGCAATATAGACATTCTTGTCAGACTACGTAAGATGGGATACAGGCTGATAATGGTGTCCAATACCAATCCTTTCATGATGTCTTGGGCATGTAGCCGGGAGTTCAGCCGTGGGTTGGATGACGGATGTCTGGAAGGAAAGCCTGTAAGTGACTATTTTGATGCATGCTATAAAAGTTATGAAATCGGTGCAATGAAACCGAGTGGTGACTATTTCAAGCATGTCCTTGAACACGAGAAGATAGATCCTGCAGAATCGCTGTTTATCGATGATGGTGCAGGAAATGTGAAGGCTGCGGCATCTTTCGGCTTGAAGACTTTCTGCCCTGTTAACGGGGAGGACTGGACGGGGGCTTTGATGTCTATGCTTGAGAAAGAAAACGATATGTAGAAACTTAAAGACATTAAAAGAAAATATGAAAGCAAATATTCTAAAGACGGTTGTGGTATCGGTGATGCTACTTTGCGTCAATATGAGCGCGAATGCGCAGTTGAGTGATATACTGGGCAAGGTTGCATCATCTGTGGGCAGCAAGTCCGGCAATTCCGGTTCTGTGCTCGGAAAGGTTGCTGATATAGTGTCAAGCAAGCTTGTCCCGACTTCCAAGCAGATACAGGGAACTTGGGTATATCAGCGCCCTGCAGTGGTTTTCCAGAGCAAGAACGCTGTCGCTTCTCTCGGAGGAGCCGCGGCAAGTACAAAGATAGAAGACAAACTCCAGGTCTATTTCTCAAAGGTGGGAATGACAAAGGGCAAAATGTCCATAACATTTAATAGCGATAAGACATTCTGCGTGAATTTCAAGAACAAGAAAGTTACCGGTACGTATGCCATTTCAGGAAATGATGTAAAATTGACTTTCAAGGGAAAGAAAACTCCTTGCAGTCTCACTCCTCAGCTGGATAACGGTTCGCTCGTTATCGTCGGTGATGCAACGAAACTGAAAGATTTCCTGCAGAACGTCGCAGGCTCTGTTGGTACAAAGGAGTTGGCAACCGTTTCGTCTCTCATGAAAAGCTTCAATGGCATGCTTGTTGGCGTTCGTTTCTCCAAATAAGTTTTTATGAAAAAAAACAGAGGTCGTGAATTGCTTTTGTAATTCACGACCTTTTGCTTGTTGTTGGGCAGACTTTGATTGGCGAGATTGGGTGTCTTTGTGAAAGCCTCCTGTATGTTGATTCAACCATGTAGCTTATTTTGGGTGATGAAC
>JAIDEM010000128.1 GCA_029054825.1 Prevotella sp.
GTTCCATATAGTTATGGTCAACGAGACCGCCAGGACCGAGGAGGAAGCCGTAGAGCTTGTTCTCCGGGTTCATCTTCTTGATGCCGTCAAAGAGGCCGGAGATGACATTATGTCCGCCTGGAGCCTGTCCGCCGGAGAGGATTACGCCCACGTTCATCTGCTGTGTCTTCATCTCGCCCTCGACAGGTTCGAAGCGAAGATACGGCATACCGTAAGTGTTAGGGAAGAGTTTCTTCACCTCTTCCTGGTCAGCAACCGACTGAGTTGGTTCTCCCTCGACAGCCTTCAGCGCACCGCGCAAAGCTACAGGGAGCTTTGGCTGGTAAGCGGCACGGGCAATCTGCAATGCACTTTTTTCCATAGTTTTCTTTATTTTGGGTTATGAATTATGTTATCGAAATCTCCGACATGCACATATATTGCGGACACCTGCCATGCTTCCCTGCTCCTGACGTGCGAGACAAGATGCCGGAGAGCCGTCGCCTGCATCCGCAAGGCCGTACATATCTCCCTGCAAAGATAACAAAATATTGTCTAACATCCGAACAAATCCGCAAAAAAAATCCAAAATGGAACTTTTTTATTTATAAATTAGGCTATCTGAGAGATTTTTTATACCTTTGAGCCCTAATTTGCACTTACACACAAAGACATTCATGAAAAGACTTTGCCACTGGATGCTCTACACGCTTATGGGCTGGAGGAAAGACATAAGGCAGGAGCATCCCGACAAATACATCATCTGTCTCGCACCGCATACCAGCAACTGGGACTTCATCATAGGACAGCTTTTCGCGGAAGCGGAGAGCATACACATAAATTTCCTCATGAAAAAGGAATGGTTTTTCTGGCCGCTCGGCATCCTGTTCAAGAGGATGGGAGGCATCCCCGTATACCGCAAGAAAAGCACATCGATGACAGACACGCTTGCCGAGGCGGCGGAGAGAGCCGGCAAATTCGGGCTCTGCGTCACCCCTGAGGGTACAAGGAGCGCGAACAGGGACTGGAAAAAGGGGTTCTACTATATCGCCTTGAAGGCAAACCTGCCCATCCTGCTCTACGGAATGGACTACGGGAAGAAGGCAATCGTATGCACCAAGACCATCATCCCGTCGGGAGATGTCGACAGGGATATGGCGGAAATAAAGTCATACTACACCGCCTTTGAAGGCAAGCATCCTGAGAAATTCCTGATATAGCCTGCCCGTCCCGTCACGGAGGGTCACCTTTCGCCTTGTAAATAGTGACCTTTTACCGCATGAAAGGTGACCTTTCGTCCACAAAACCGTCACCCTTTGCAGGAGGGAAATACACTGACATCTGAGACAATATACACCAATGCTTCGCAAAACGATATCCATATTACTGTTATTCACTGCATTAACCACGATATACGCACAGCGTCCATGGGTCACGGAGACATCCCGAGCCACAACTCCCGAGAACGGTCTGACAGGCAAGCATCTCGCTATATGGCCCAGCCATGGACGATACTATAACACGACCTTGGACAGATGGGAGTGGCAGAGAGCACAGCTGTACGGCACATGTGAGGATGTCTTCACGCAGTCGATAGTCTATCCCTACCTCATCCCCATGCTTGAGAGAGCCGGCGCCAACGTCTTCGTGCCGAGGGAAAGGGACTGGCAGACAGAGATGGCCATCGTCGACAACGATACGCCACGCTCGGGATATTCCGAGACATCGGGACATCACCCGTGGGAAAATACCCCTGCTCCGGGATTCGCCGTCTCCAACAGATATTACAAGGACGGCGACCGCCCTTTTGCAAGCGGAACGGCAAGGATGGTGAGGACTACATCGGAAAAGGGAGCACGCCTGTCACGGGCATTTTACATGCCTCGGATACGCGAAAAAGGCAGATATGCCGTATATGTCAGCTACCAGACGGTGGAGGAATCCACGGACGACGCCGAGTATATCGTATGCCATCAGGGGCAATCTACCATATTCCGCGTAAACCAGCAGATGGGGTCCTCGACATGGGTGTACCTCGGCACATTCGAGTTTGGAGCCAACGCCCCGTCAGACAATTACGTCTGCGTCACCAACCACAGTTCACGGGAAGGCGTGGTGACAACCGATGCCGTACGTTTCGGCGGTGGAATGGGCGACCATGAGCGTGGAGGAAAGACCTCGGGACTGCCGCGTGCCATGGAGGCGGCACGCTACTACACACAGTTTGCAGGCGTCCCGAAGGCAATGTTCCTCACCAAGGGCGGGCGCAACGACTACAGCGACGACATCAACTGCCGCTCGCTGGCATCCAACTGGCTGTCGTACGGTTCGCGGACAAACCCTTACGAAGCCCCTACGACACAGCATCCTGTCTTCAATATCGACTCCCTGACATTAGGAGAGAACGCCGTAAAGATATATATTGACAGCACAACAAAAGCGAATATCGACAGCTTCGGCACAGCATATCCCGACAGCATGGCGGAATTTATCATAGACTCCACTGCCACGGCGATACTCGACAGCGTCAACAGTACACCGCTGCAACAAATCAACATACAGCGTGGAGAAACGCTTCTCGGACATGTACCGCTCGACTTGCAGCTCGCCATACACAGCGATGCCGGCTGGCAACGGGACTTCATGTCACCGTATGGCACCCTGGCGATATGCACGACGGACTTCAACAACGGAGAACTTGCCGACGGAAGACCGCGGATAGCGTCAAAAGACCTTGCCACCGAACTACTGAGAGGCGTCTCCAAAGACCTTAAAAAAGCGTTCGGAAACTGGACGGCGAGGGATGTCTGGGACAGGAACTACAGCGAGACGCGCCTGCCGGCACAGCCGTCGGCCATACTCGAGACCATGTCTCATGAGAACTTTCCTGACCTCCGCCTCGGTCATGACCCGAATTTCAAGTTCGTTCTCTCACGTGCCATATACAAGACCATATTGCGCTGGCTGTGTGAAAGGGACGGCAGAAAGCCTGTAGTACAGCCTCTTACACCGAAATGTTTCTCTGCGGCAAGACTTTCCGGCGATGAACTGACGCTGTCATGGCAGACGCAGACAGACTCAATCGAGCCGTCCGCAACACCTACGGAATATATATTGTATACCCGAACAGGCAACAAGGGATATGATAACGGTACCGTCGTCAAAGACACAGAATACAGCCTGCGCCTGTTGCCGAACACCTCATACCGCTTCCGCCTCACAGCCGTAAACAGCGGCGGCGAGAGTTTCCCGACAGAAGAGCTTGTCGCCGTCTATTCTCCTGCAGCAAAGGAGACCGTGATGATTGTCAACGCTTTCCATCGTCTGTCATCGCCTGAGGTCATAGAGACCGACAGTATCTGCGGATTCGACCTCGATGCCGACATCGGACTGTCATACGGGAAGACCCCTGCATGGATAGGTCATCAGAGTATCTTCAACAAGACGCTGGCTGGAAAGAATGCAGGGCTCGGACATACCACCAACGATCTCTTGGGGCGCTTCACCGCCGGAAACGAGTTCAACTATGCTTCCGCACATGCAGAGGCAATAAGGGATGCTGGAAAATACAACATCGTGAGCCTCTCTTCTGAAGGTTTCTCCAAGCATACCGACATGAACGGCGTGACGGTTCTTGACATTCTCTTCGGCAACGAGAAGGATGACGGGCACTCGCTCCTGCCTTACAAGACATTCACTCCGCAGATGCGTGAGGCAATAGAGACATTCAGAGGACAGGGAGGCGGCATATTCGTCAGCGGAAGTTATATAGTCTCGGACATGCAGGAGGAAGAGGAAAGGCTGTGGCTTGCCGACAACCTCAACATGATGTATGGCGGTGTGGACCGCGACTCGCTGCCTTTCCGCACAGCGGAAGCTCTCGACCTCGTCTCCGGCAACGGACTTTGCATACCTGTCTACAGGCATGTCAACGACAGGCACTACGCCTCCGTGGACTCGGATATTCTGCTTACAACGGACTCTCTGCCAGACCAAACAGGCCTTTCGTATGCGTCAGGTGCCACGGCTTCCGTATCATATAGCGGCAACGGATACAGGGTGTTCGCCCTCGGTTTCCCGTTTGAATGCGTGAAGGATGCCGCCGACAGAAGCCTTCTCATGCGGAAGATACTGGCTTTCCTGACAGATGGACGGAAAGAGGAATGACGATTTTGGTGATTCTGTGATTTTGCGGCTATATTCTACTCCGGCTATCCCAGACTGTCAAGCCATCAACCAAACAACCAGTCAACCAAACAACTATACAACTAAACAACCAATAACCATGCAGATAATAGCAAACGTGAAAGGTACACGTACCATCGACATCACGCCTGAGCATGTCGAGACAATAAGGAAATACCAGCTTTTCCGCAATCTCATAGACAGCAACGGCATCATCGACGAGACCGTGCTCGGCAAACTGCGCCTCAACATACGCGCACTGCTCGAACATGAAGGCACATCGGACAAGAACCTGATGAATCTCTGCTTCGATGTAATCTATAATCCCGACATGAAAGCCATCGGGCTGCACAACCTTATAAAACTGTATGCAGAACATGATGCTGACAGACTTCCTGCCGACGACCAAGAAGGAGCTTGAGCTCCGCGGCTGGGACTATGTGGATATAATAATATTCTCTGCCGACGCGTATGTCGACCACCCGTCTTTCGGTGCTGCCGTGATAGGCAGAACATGGGAGGCAGAGGGCTATCGTGTCGCCATAGTGCCGCAGCCGGACTGGCACGGCGACTTCCGCGACTTCAAGAAGCTGGGCGAGCCGCGCCTGTTCTTTGCCGTATCGCCGGGGTGCATGGATTCCATGGTCAACAAATATACGGCAAACAGACGGCTCCGCAGCGAGGATGCCTACTCACCTGACGGACGGCATGACTGCCGCCCTGAGTATCCCACGATCGTATACACAAGGATTCTTAAACAGCTTTATCCAGACATCCCTGTCATTCTCGGAGGCATTGAAGCTTCCCTGCGACGCGTCACACACTATGACTACTGGCAGGACAGACTGCAGAAGTGCATCCTCTGTGACTCCAAGGCCGACATGATAACATACGGAATGGGAGAGCGTGTCAGCACAGAACTGGCAAGGCGTGTCGTCGAGGGCACTCCCGTAAGTGCAATAAAAGACCTTCCGCAGACCGTTGTATTATGCCGTAAAGAGGATATACCGGGCGGCGTGACGGAAGATGATATCGTATTGCACTCTCACGAGGAATGTCTCAGGAACAAACGTGCACAGGCGGAGAACATACGCCATATAGAGGAGGAGTCAAACCGTATCCATGCCCAGCGCATATTACAGGAAGTGGACGGGCAGTTTGTGGTGGTCAATCCGCCGTATCCGACAATGACGACAGAGGAACTTGATCGCTCGCACGACTTGCCGTACACACGTATGCCTCATCCGAAATACAAAGGCAAGCGCATCCCTGCCTACGAGATGATAAAACACTCGGTGAACATACACCGCGGATGCTTCGGCGGCTGCGCATTCTGCACCATATCGGCACATCAGGGGAAGTTCATAACATGTCGTTCCAAGGAGAATATCCTCCGTGAGGTAAAGAAAGTCATGGAACTTCCTGACTTCAAGGGATATCTATCAGACCTCGGCGGACCTTCGGCAAACATGTACGGAATGGCAGGAAAGAACAGGAAGGCGTGCGAGGCATGCAAACGGCCGTCGTGTATCCATCCTGCCGTCTGCCCGAATCTCGACACCGACCACAGCCAGTTGCTTGAGATATACCGTGCTGTAGACGCTCTTCCAGGGATAAAGAAGAGTTTTATCGGGTCTGGTGTGCGCTACGACTTGTTGATGCACCACTCCAAAGACGAGAAGACAAATGAGGCGGCAAGGGAATATACACGGGAACTGATAACACGGCATGTGTCCGGACGCCTGAAAGTCGCGCCGGAACACACCTCGGAAAAAGTGCTGAGACTGATGAGAAAACCGTCATTCCAGCAGTTCCGCACCTTCAAGCGCATCTTTGAAAGCATCTGCCGGGAGGAAGGACTGAGACAGCAGATTATCCCTTACTTCATCTCATCACATCCCGGTTGCCACGCGGAGGACATGGCAGAGCTTGCCGTGATAACGAAAGGGCTGGACTTCCAGCTGGAGCAGGTGCAGGATTTCACCCCTACTCCACTGACAATAGCCACAGAGACATGGTACACAGGATACGACCCTTATACACTTGAGCCGGTGTTCTCAGCAAAGTCGCAAAAGGAAAAGCTGGAGCAACGGCAGTTCTTCTTCTGGTACAAGCCAGAGGAAAGGCGTAGCATAGAGCAGGCTCTACGCCGCATGGGGCGTCAGGACCTTATCGATGCACTGTACAAAGGTTCTGCCCCTCCACGTCCGTACAGGCAGAAAGGACACGGGAAACGTGGCGGAAAACGATAGAATGCCACATGCTGTATAAGGCAACGGGATGTGTATCCTCCTGTAATAGCAACTGTATCTCACTGTAATATCAAGGGTTACACAATACAAAACGGCAAACATTAATAAACTTTAATAATGGTTTATTGGATGTTTGCCGTTTTTTCGCTACCTTTGCACAAAATTATATAGACAGATGAAACTCGTCATAATAACACAACCGCAATTCTTTATCGAGGAAGATAGAATCATCACGGCTCTCTTCGATGAAGGACTTGACTCGCTGCACCTCTATAAGCCGGGCTCATCACCGCTATATTTCGAGCGTCTGCTGACACTCATCCCTGAAGAATACCACCGCAACATCGTTATACACGAGCATTTCTACATGAAGCAGGAGTTTGACCTTGCCGGAATACATCTTGACGCACCAGAAGCCGATGTGCCACAGGGATACCGTGGCAAGGTGAGCAGAAACTGCTCTGACCTCAGTCTGCTGAAGGATATAAAGAAGAAGTCGGAATATGTATTCCTGCACGATATCTTTGACAGTCTCCATGAAGAAGGCGTAAAATCAAAGTTCTCTGTATCGGAAATCCACGAGGCAAGTCGCAAGGGACTTATAGACAAGCATGTTTACGCTCTTGGCGGAATGAATGCCGACAATATCCGCTGGGCACACGACGAGGGATTCGGCGGCGTGGTACTGTGCGGCGACATCTGGAACCGATTTGATGTCCACAGCCAAGTGGACTACAACGACGTCATACAGCATTTCCAGCGTCTGCGCAAACTGGCGCGATGACGACAGGAGATGCTGTCTATTGATATTCGGGAAATACGAAACAAGAAGATATAAGGTAACGGCAAGAACATAAAACTTGTACAAAAAACGGAAATATCACATAACGATTATACAAGCAAAATGTCTGATTCTAAAAACTTCATGGTATTCTCTGGCACAGCGACCAGATACCTGGCTGAAAAGATTTGTCAGAGTCTCGGTTGTCCACTCGGCAACTTGGTAATCACAACATTCTCCGACGGAGAGTTTGCAGTAAGCTATGAGGAGTCCATCCGAGGACGTGACGTGTTCCTTGTACAGAGCACATTCCCTACATCCGACAATCTTATGGAGCTCCTCCTAATGATTGATGCCGCGAAACGTGCATCAGCGAAGACAATAAACGCCGTGATACCCTATTTCGGATGGGCACGTCAGGACCGCAAAGACAAGCCGCGTGTCTCCATAGGTGCGAAACTCGTTGCTGATCTGCTCACCGTTGCGGGAATTGACCGTATCGTTACAATGGACCTCCATGCAGACCAGATTCAGGGATTCTTCAACTGTCCTGTAGACCATCTTTACGGTTCGGCAGTGATTCTCCCTTACATAAAGTCGCTAAATCTTGAGAATCTTGTCATCGCTTCACCTGATGTCGGCGGTGCAAAACGTGCCAAGACATACGCAAAATACCTGAACTGTCCTCTTGTCCTCTGCAACAAGTCACGTGCCCGTGCCAATGTCATCGAGTCAATGCAAATCATCGGTGAGGTAAAGGGTAAGGATGTCGTGATTGTCGACGATATGGTGGACACCGCAGGAACGATAACCACAGCAGCAAACATAATGATGGAGGCAGGCGCAAACAGCGTACGTGCCACGGCAAGCCACTGCGTCATGTCTGGTCCGGCAAGCGAGAGAGTACAGAACAGTGCGCTTGAAGAGATTGTCTTCACAGACTCCATCCCTTATGCACAGCGTTGCGCAAAGGTGAAGCAGCTCTCGGTGGCAGATATGTTTGCAGAGACAATACGCCGAATCCTTGACAAGGAAAGCATCTCAGACCAATATATCATACAAAACTGATTGCACGTTGAGCGGTCTGTAGGGTTATATGGTTATGTGGAGGTTATTTTTCCCTGTGCCAATATCCGTACAACCACAAACAACCGTAAAATTCCATAACCGCACAACAATAAAACAACATAATCGTAAAACCCTGATACATTGAAACATATCATCCTATATCTCATAGCGTTCTGTGCCGTCACACAAGTGATGGCACAGAAACTTAGTACCGAGTCACCAGCATACGATTGCGGACAGGTATTGTTCAGAAGCCCTGTAACGACAAAGTTCACGCTGCGTAACAAGTCATCGCGACAGGTTGCCATAAACAGAATAGAGACTTCCTGCGGATGCGCTACAGCCATTGCTTCACAGACGAAAGTAGACGGTGGCAAGAGCCTTGTTGTCGATATTACATACGACGCGAAGCAGTTGGGACATTTCCACAAGGAGATAAGGATATATGAAGAAGGCCAGAAGAAGCCTCTCGTACTCACTGTAAAGGGTGTCGTGGTCACGGAAATACTGGATTTCGGCGGCTCATATCCATATACTCTCGGCGACATAAGCACAGATGTCAACGAAATAGAGTTTGACGATGTCAGCAAAGGTGCGCAACCGATGCTGACCATGCATATCCGCAACACGACAGGAAGCACCATCGAACCTGTGATAATGCATCTCCCGGACTATATTGAAGCAAATGTCTCCCCGACAAGGCTGAGACCTAACCAAGCAGGCGAAGTCACATTCATGCTCCTGTCGTCAAAGCTAAGGGATATGGGACTAACCCAAACATCGCTTTATCTTGGGAAAAAGCCCGGCGACAAGGTATCTGCCGACAAGGAAATACCAGTCTCTATCATCCTGACACCTGCCTTCCCGACACAGGATGCAGCAATAATCGCCAACGCACCTCATCTGGAGCTGTCGAAGACTGTCGTCAAGAGAAGCGAGATGCATGGCAAGCCAAATAAGCTGAAGACAGACATCGTATTGAGGAACACCGGCAAACAGCAGCTTGTAATAAGTGCATTGCAGATGTTCACGGCAGGAATGAATGTATCACTCAGCAAGTCCAAGATTGCACCTGGTGAGAGTGCAAAGATGAAAATCTCCGTTGACGGCGTTGCCATCAAGCAACTGAAACAGCGACCACGTATACTTATGATTACAAATGATCCACAACAGCCTAAAGTCATTGTGGAGATTGTAGAGTGATTATTATAAGATATCAGGCGGTTTTTAAGGTTATACTGTCACTGGAATATGCTCCATACCCGCAACCTCATGACCTGCAACCGCTAACCGCATAACTTGAAGACCATGGAACACCCAGAGAACGCAAGCGAATATGCTGGACTGCAAGTCAATTCCGGCATAATCAAGCCACAGTCAGTAAACCCATACCTGAAGAAAGGACGCTTCAAACGCCACGCATATACAGTGGACGAACTTGTCAACGGTATTCTCGCAGGCAATATCACCATGCTGTCACAGGCCGTAACGCTTGTGGAGAGCCAGGCACCTGAACATCAGGAAAAGGCTCAACAAGTGATAGAGCGGTGCCTTCCATACAGCGGGAAGTCTGTACGTATCGGCATCAGCGGCGTGCCGGGAGCAGGAAAGTCGACATCCATCGACATCTTCGGATGCCATGTCCTTGACACACGTGGCGGGAAACTTGCCGTTCTTGCCATTGACCCGTCATCGGAACGCTCGCAAGGGTCTATCCTCGGAGACAAGACGCGCATGGAGAAACTGTCACAACGTGAGGATGCTTTCATCCGCCCCAGTCCATCGGCAGGCTCTCTGGGCGGTGTGGCGCGCAAGACCCGTGAGACAATAGTGCTCTGCGAGGCAGCAGGCTTCGACACAATATTCATAGAGACAGTAGGTGTAGGCCAAAGCGAGACGGCCTGCCACTCAATGGTTGATTTCTTCCTATTATTGCAAGTCACAGGAACAGGTGACGAACTGCAGGGCATAAAGCGTGGCATCATGGAGATGGCAGACGGCATCGCCATAAACAAATGTGACGGAGACAATGTCGACCGTTGTCACATGGCAGCGACAAACTACCGCAACGCTCTCCATTTCTTCCCTCAACCAGAATCCGGATGGACACCTCAGGTACTGTGTTACAGCGGTTTCTACGGCAATGGCGTAAAGGAACTATGGGATATGGTATTCAAATATATCGACTTTGTAAAGAATAATGGCTATTTTGAATATCGCAGGGCAAAGCAGGTACGCTACTGGATGTATGAGACAATAGACGAGTATCTCCGCATGTCTTTCTATCAGAACGCAGAGATTAAGGCTCTCAAACAACTCGCGGAAGATGCTGTGCTGACAAAGAAAAAGACATCATTCACTGCAGCACATGAGCTGCTCGACACATATTTCGGTTCGTTGAAGTAGCAACATATATCTTCTTTTCCCGATATTCTGTATCTCATCAACATAATATGAACATAGAGATAGACAATGGCAGCGGCTTCTGTTTCGGCGTAACCACCGCCATAAGGAAAGCCGAAGAGAAACTGGCAGAGGGCACAAGGCTCTACTGCTTGGGAGACATTGTACACAACGGCACCGAATGTGACAGACTGCGCGAAAAAGGATTGGTGACCATCGGACATGACGAACTGCGCGAACTGCATGACGCCAGAGTGCTGTTGCGTGCCCATGGCGAACCACCACGCACCTATGAGATTGCCGAAAAGAACCATGTCGAGATAATAGATGCCACATGCCCAGTTGTACTTGCCCTGCAAAGGAGAATACAGAGGCAACATCAAGAGAACCCTGAAGCGCAGATTGTCATCTTCGGAAAGAACGGCCATGCCGAGGTTCTCGGACTTGTAGGTCAGACAGACGGCAAAGCCATAGTCATCGAACACTACGAGCAACTACAGGACTCGCCTATTGATTTCAACCGTGACATCTTTCTTTACTCACAGACAACAAAGTCCCTTGATGAATATCAGCGTATCATAGAATACTGCGAGAATCATATTTCAGAAGGATGCACATTCCAGAGCTTCGACACCATCTGCCGACAAGTAGCAAACCGTATGGACAATATACGCGAGTTTGCCATAAAGCACGACCTTGTGCTCTTCGTTTCCGGCAGGAAAAGCAGCAACGGCAAGGTACTGTATAATGAGTGTCTGAAGGTAAATCCCAACACATATCTTATAGAAGAGCCTGCCGAGATACATAAAGACTGGCTCAAAAACGTATTGTCCGTAGGCATCTGCGGTGCAACAAGCACCCCAAAATGGCTGATGGAGCAATGTGCCGAAGAGATACAAAGCAAATATCCATAACGGCTAATACGGTTGCGCGGTTATACGGAGATTACTTTACCTGTATACCGCAAGTACCCAAAAACCGAGTCTCCACATTACCGTATAACCGCATAACCATAACACCGCATAACCGTATACTACCAATGAGAAAACTATTACTTGCGCTTATGCTCATGATAAGCGCCCTAAACGTCACTGCTGACAATTATCCGTATCGTGTCGACTACCTCTGGGTGACAGTGCCCGACCATGCCGACTGGCTGTATGAATGTGGAGAGAATGCCACAATAGAAGTGCAATTCTACAAATACGGTATACCACGCGATGGCCGTGTCAACTGGAAACTTTCCAATGACATGCTCAAAACAGACAAGCAAGGGACAGCAACGCTGAAGAACGGACGCTGCAAAATCAATATCGGCTCGCGGAAAACCCCAGGATTCCGCGACCTGAACCTCGCTGTAGAGATAGACGGGAAGACGTATGTCCATCATATAAAGGTGGGATTCTCTGTAGACAAGATCATGCCTCTCACGAAAGAGCCTGCTGATTTCATGACTTTCTGGGATACGCAGAAGAAAAGTCTCAAGAGGGAACTCTCATACACCCGTGAGCGTGCCGAAGAATACTGTACAGACAAGATTCTGTGTGACATCATCAAACTCAACGTCGACAACAAGCATTCCGTTTATGCTTACCTGACATATCCACGCAATGCCGAACGTGGCAAGCATCCGATATGTATCTGCCCTCCTGGAGCAGGCATAAAGACCATAAGGGAACCTATGCGCCATAAATACTATGCCGAGAACGGTTTCATACGCCTTGAAATGGAAATCCACGGCATAGACCCACGCACTCCCGAAAGCACATTCAGGGAAATACAGGCCGCTTTCCAGACTGACGGCAACAATTACCTCGAGAACGGACTTGACAACCGTGACAACTACTACATGCGTCATGTCTACCTGGCCCTCATACGTGCCGTTGACTTCACCACATCCCTGCCAGAATGGGACGGAAAGAACGTCGCTTTCCAGGGAGGAAGCCAGGGAGGAGCACTGTCTCTTGTAGCCGCCGCCCTTGACAACAGGGTGACACAGTGTGTGGCCAATCACCCCGCCCTTGCAGATATGGCAGGATATACCGAGCAAGGACGCACAGGCGGCTATCCGCATTTCAACAAGAAAAACGGGATGATGACACCAGAGAAGATAAAGGTGATGGCGTATTACGATGTCGTGAACTTTGCACGGCATATCACATGCCCGACATACATGACATGGGGCTATAACGACAACACCTGCCCTCCTACAACATCATTCGCCGTATACAATGTACTGAAATGCGAAAAAGAGGCACTACTCACACCGATAAACGAGCATTGGACCTCTGATGCAACGGAACGCGGCCACATGGAGTGGATAATGAAACACCTGAAATGACCGCAAACAGATGCAAAGCTGATGCAAAACACGATGTGTGAGATGACATTCTCACGATATTTCATGCAATAAAACCAGCTCCGACAACAAGAAACATACATTACATTTATTTCGGAAAATATTACCCATATTACTGATTCGTTTGGTAATATGGGATTTTTTTTGTATTTTTGCAACCGTAATAGGCTGTTTTGCAGCCTATTCTAAGCAAATAAACAACAAACCTAAAACAATTAAAGACTATGTTCGGTACACAAGAATTACTACTTATCGCCTTGGTCATCCTGCTCCTTTTCGGTGGCAAGAAAATTCCAGAGATGATGCGCGGACTCGGAAAAGGAGTGCACAGCTTCAAGGAAGGGATGAAAGGTATAGACGAACCGCAGGAAGACAATACGGAAAAGAACGAGAAAAAGAACGACAGTGACAAGCGATAAAGACATGCAAGACAGCCTGGCCGAAAACCAATCGTTCTGGGAACACCTTGATGTGCTTCGCTCCTGCCTTATAAAGATTGTCGTGGCGGTGATTATAAGTGGTACAACGGCTTTCTTCCTGAAAGACCAGCTGTTCGGAATCGTCCTCGCGCCAGCCCACGGCGACTTTATCACATACCGCCTGATGGGTGCAGACTCCTTCACGCTCCACCTTATAAATACAGGTCTGACGGAGCAGTTCATGATACACCTCAAGGTGGCAGCCATGGCAGGCATCGTATGCGCCTCACCATATATTATATATGTGCTCTTCCGCTTCATATCCCCTGCACTCTATGCCAACGAGCGCAGTGCATCCGTAAGAGCAATATTCTCAGGATATATCATGTTCGTCATAGGCATGGCCGTCAACTACCTGCTGATATTCCCGCTCACAGTAAGGTTTCTCGGCACATACCAGGTCAGTGCAGACATCGACAACATGCTCACAGTCAGTTCTTACATCGATACTCTCGTCATGATGACCCTGACCTTCGGCATAATCTTCGAACTGCCTGTCGTATGCTGGATACTTGCCTGGATGGGACTGCTACGCCCGGAATGGATGACACATTTCCGCCGTCATGCCATTGTGGCGATACTGATTGTCGCGGCTGCCATTACCCCAACCTCTGACATCTTCACCCTTACACTGGTGTCATTGCCTATCTGGCTGCTGTATGAGCTCAGCATCATCATTGTCCGCATGGCAAAACATTAAAAACAAGAAACAGAAAACAAATACATATATGTTGCGAAAAACAAGAATCGTGCTCGCCACCGTGATGTTCATAGGCATCACACTGCTGTTCCTTGACTTCACAGGGACACTGCATTCATGGCTCGGATGGATGGCAAAAATACAGTTCTGGCCTGCATTCTATGCACTGAACATCGCCGTTGTCGTGGGCATCATCGCCCTGACGCTGGTCTTCGGACGCATCTATTGCTCCGTGATATGTCCGCTCGGAATCCTTCAGGACATCATCTCGAATGTCCGCGGAAGGATGAAAAAGAACCGTTTCAGCTACTCGCCTGAGAAGAAAATCCTGAGATATGCTATGCTTGTGCTCTTCCTCGCATCGGCCATCGCCGGAGTAAACATAATCGTCTCCCTGCTTGCCCCTTACAGCAGTTACGGGCGCATGGCAGCATCTTTCCTCCTGCCCGTATGGCAATGGGGCAACAATCTTCTCGCCATGGCTGCAGAACATCTTGACAGCTACGCTTTCTACACTACAGATGTATGGATGAGGAGCGGCATCACTGTCACCATAGCTGCTGTGACACTCGCTGTAATCACAGTACTGGCAATACGCGGAGGCAGGACATACTGCAACACCATCTGCCCTGTAGGCACCATATTGAGCATCTTCGCCAGGCACTCATGGATGAAAGTGCACTTCGACACCGAAAAGTGCAACAGTTGCGGCCTATGTGCACGCAACTGCAAGGCGGCGTGCATAGACACGAAAATCCACAAGATAGACTACAGCCGTTGCGTGACATGCGGCAACTGCATCGGCAAATGTCGTCAAGGAGCTCTCTCTTTCGGACACAAACCATCAACAACGACAAAGGAAAGTAGCAGTTCCACTACTGCAAATGGCAGACAATCAGCACAGGAAGGGCAGCAGGTTGACAGTTCACGACGCTCCTTCCTGCTCGCTTCCGCCATAGCAACGACAGCGGCAGCCACAGCATCGGCACAGGCAAAACTTGACGGCGGGCTGGCCCAAATAGAAGAAAAGGAGATTCCGAAGCGTGCAACTCATCTGACACCTCCAGGCTCTCTGTCAGCACAAAATATGGCACAGCACTGCACATCATGCCAGCTCTGCGTATCGGCGTGTCCCAACGGTGTCCTGCGCCCTTCCACAGAGACTGGCACGCTGATGCAACCGACCATGGGTTACGAGCGCGGATACTGCCGTCCCGAATGCACACGATGCAGCGATCTCTGCCCTACAGGAGCAATAACGAAGATAGGCAAGGACATGAAATCGTCCATACAGATAGGCCATGCCGTATGGATACGCAAGAACTGCCTGCCTGCAACCGACGGCATACCATGCGGAAATTGCGCCCGCCACTGTCCTACCGGTGCGATAACGATGGTACCTCTCGACAAGAATGCTTCCTCTGAAGACAAGAACGCGCTGAAGATTCCCGTAGTCAACACAGCCATCTGCATCGGATGCGGTGCATGCGAGAATCTGTGCCCGGCACGTCCTCTCTCTGCAATCTATGTCGAAGGACACGAGGTACACAGGGAAATATAACCCCAATATACCCTTATGTCGGTCTAATGACTGATTTGGGATAATGCAAAACCGAACAACAGAAGCAAATGAAAACGATAAACCGACGTGATTTCATAAAGATATTCTCAGGCACCGCCATAGCCTCATCATCACTGCTGGCGGCATGCAAGAGCAGGAATGACGGCGCCGCGGACGTGAAAACGTCAGACAAGAGTATGCAACCGCGTGGCGAAATGACCGTCAGAACCAACCACAACAACGGCGACAAAGTATCCGTCCTTGGCTACGGCATGATGCGCCTGCCTGTTGTCGGCGGTGCCAGCGGACGCGAAAACAGCGATGCGCCCATCGATCAGGACATGGTAAACAGACAGGTGGACTATGCACTGGAGCACGGTGTGAACTATTTCGACACGTCTCCCGTATACTGTCAGGGACGCTCAGAAAAGTCTACAGGCATCGCACTGAAACGCCACAAGCGCGACAAATACTTCATAGCCACAAAGTTATCAAACTTCTCGCCTGAGACATGGACACGCGAGGCGTCTATGAAGATGTTTGAAGACTCACTGAAGAATCTCCAGACAGACTATATAGACTATCTCCTGCCCCATGGCATCGGCATGGGCGACGACTCTCTCGCCACCTTCAACAGCCGCTATATGGACAATGGCATACTCGACTGGCTGGTGGAACAGAAAAGGAAGGGACGCATACGCAACCTCGGATTCTCCTACCATGGCGACGTGAAGATATATGACATGCTCCTGAAATGGCACGATGAGGGCAAGTATCACTGGGATTTCGTGCAGATAGAGCTGAACTATCTCGACTGGAGCTATGCCAACGAGATAAACCCACGCAACACCGATGCAAGCTATCTCTATGAAGAACTGCGGAAACGCAATATCCCGGCTGTCATCATGGAACCTCTTCTCGGCGGCAGGCTGGCAAGCATCCCGACATATATAGCCGAGAGACTCAAGACGCAACGCCCTGAAGACAGTATCGCAAGCTGGGCTTTCCGATATGCCGGCACACCAGAAGGGGTGCTGACGGTACTGAGCGGCATGACATACATGGAGCATCTCAAGGAGAATATCGCGACTTACTCACCGCTCGAACCCATATCCAGCGAGGAGAACAAACTGCTGATGTCCATCGCCGACGAGATATACAATCTCAAGACAATACCATGCAACGAGTGCAACTACTGCATGCCGTGTCCTTACGGTCTGAATATCCCTGCCATCTTCAGCCACTTCAACAAGTGCATCAATGAGGGTGTCATGCCAAACCGTGGCACAAAAGACCCAGAATATGCCAAGCACCGCCGCGCATATCTGATAGGATACGACCGCAGTGTCCCAAAACTGCGGCAGGCAGACCACTGCGTAGGATGCGGACAGTGTAACGAGCATTGCCCGCAACGCATAAACATCCCTGCCGAGATGCAACGCATAGACCAGTTTACAGAGGAGGTGCGCCTCTATTCCGACAAGCTCTAAGGCAAAAGCCGTATAAACAGATACGACAAAACGCCTCGCTGGAACATACAGCAAGACACAAGATAAAGCCGGGACTTTCACGAGTTCCGGTTTTATTGTGCCTCAGAATATCCCATTCCCTTCACGGCATATGAAACAATACATCGCTACAGGAACATCCTCCCAAGCGGTATCCTGGCAGGACAACAGATGTTTTCGCTTTGAAACGAAGGGGAATAGCGGGCTATGTGACTGGATGATAAGGCGGAAACAACCCAAAAGAACCCACTTCATACATACAAGAGCTTGACGTTTACTTTGTTACATATAGTATCATCTTATTTTGTAGAATTATTTACCTGCAACTATGCCTTCAGAAACCATGGCTGTACTACCAGAACCACATGACAATGGAGCAGATGCAGAAGGTCCACAAGCCACTGCAAGATACAGCCATACAGCAACAGCGATATTCGGTTGCAAAAAGGATACTATTACATGTAAGAAACGATACTGACGAGACACATTTACAAAAGGTTACCTTTCGCATGACTAAAGGTTACCTTTTACCACATAAACCGTTACCCTTCACACGGCAAAAGGTCACCCTTTCCAAAACACACCATTTGAACATTCCCTTCCGACATTCATGAAAGGTTCCTTACTCTTGCAATAAACAACTGATAACCTGCATTATATATATATTATAATAC
>JAIDEM010000129.1 GCA_029054825.1 Prevotella sp.
ATCCATCGCAGAGGCGATTGGAGTGAACAAATCGGCCGTGAGCCGTGAGCTCAGGCACGGGAAGCAGGCCGTGCCGCCGGCAAAGGCGGCACGGAGACTGCTGCTGCCCTGCAAGGGAGAGGGGCTGAAGACAATCACAACGGACAACGGTTTGGAATTCGCCGCGCATGAATGGCTCTCGAAGAAACTGGATGTGCCGGTATATTTCACCGATTCATACGCCTCATGGCAGAAGGGGAACATCAAGAACACCAACAAGCTCATCAGGCAGTATATTCCAAAAGGAACGGACATCAGCACAGTCACTGACAGGAAAATTGCGGACATACAGGCTAAAATCAACAGAAGACCAAGGGAAAAACTGAACTTTTCAACACCTAATGAGGTCTTTTTCAAACATTATGTGTAAATTTGCACAAAAGTTGCACTTGCTGGTTGACTCTATACTTTTTTATATCTCATTGCAAAGTTGATAAAACTATCCAAGAAGCGGTTCGCAGTATGTTTTATTGACAACTCTATCTCTCATAAGTTTCATATCTGTAAAATTGCGGCTAATATTCATTACCAATTCTAGATAATTATCTGTACCATCCTCCCTTTTATAATAATAAGGTTTAATGGAGATACAATTCTTATGTTCAAAAAGAGTGTTTAGTAATGTTCTATCAGAATTTCCACACGAATGTCCCATGATGTAAATCTGATATGGTGCAGAATCAATGAAGCTAAGAACATTCCGATAATTATCAGACTCCAGATATTTTATTGATTTTATGTTTTGCAGGCACTCATTGTTGTTAAGATTCTGAAGTCGTAAATAATTAGTATCCATCTCATCCCCATATCCGAAAATCATACTTTCAGGATTAGTTAAATCTCCATGAATATGAATTTGGGAAGACACACTATTACGAAGATAAGAAGTAGCAGTGTTCGTATAATTAAAATTGACAAACAGAACCCAATCAGGTAGCATATACAGATCTGGATAACATCCTATAGCATATCTCTCATGATTTTTATTATAGTTTTCAACAGTCCTTATAGCTTCATTGCCTAATCCATATCTTGATTGTTTGTCTTTCCATACATTACTTTGTAAACTCAAACAATTTTCTATATATTTTCTAAATTCAGTGAAACCATTAATGGATATATCCTGTGAATTTATAGGCATGTATATTTTATTCCATAGACGTTCTATGGCTTGAGTTCCATTTTGGCAAACAAAGCTCAAATATTCTGTTAGCAATTTTTGAATGCATTGTAATTGTCCATTCAATTCTTTCAGCCTTTCAGATGAAGGTTCTGCAATAGCATACTTAGTCAATAATTTATAATACTCATTCTCAATGTCTACCCACTTCTTTGTTTCAATATTATTACATATCTGTTGTAAGAACTGACTTATTCCAAAGTCACATAATTCTTTGTCCTCTTTAACCAATCGTACAACATCTTTCAAATCCCATGGAATTAACGGATTCTCTCTCTTATAATACCATCCTCGGAAAACAGAAGCCCAATTATGGACATCTATGCCATCGTTAATCTTAAATGAACATAATCCGTCAGACACTTCTTTCCCTAAACCACGTAACAAGTTGTTACCGCACTGTTCCCAATACCATTGTATGAAACTTTCATAGTTTGTAGGGAGGCCATGTGCCAAATCGAAACCATTTCCTATGAGAACAATTCGATTCATATTAAATTCTATTTTTATAAAACAAGTATTTAAAGTTATGCACTTTTCTCATTTCAGATGCAAAACGATTAAAAAATCTTAGCACATATTGGTATGTTATTTTTGTGCAGCTATATGTGAAGTTTGGTTGCCCATGTTGTATCTGGTTAAGACATCTGCTACAATCTCCTGTTGTACACCCGACGGAAGTACAATAATGGTTTAGAGCGCAGTTCTGACCACACTCCGGATGAGCTTGAATTAAATTCAAACATTGCTGTTGCAAATTTAATAATTCTATCATGTTTTTGCCTACTTTAAAAATCATTTCATACAGACGGACATGTCTGGAGCAAAGCCGTTGTCGCGCATCCACTGAATGGCTTTTAACCAGCGATCTTGCGAAATTCGTTTCTTCGATTCGTGCCAGTTGTTCAGCACCTCATTCACGATGTCGGCATCATTGAACGCTTTGTTGCTACGCAGCAAATCCTCCCACGCGCTGTAAAGTGTAGCAACAATCTCGCACTGTTCTGTTCGTTGTGACTTGAACGTATTGATTATCTTATCAAATATGGAGACTATACCAGAATAGTATCTATTGAAATAGGTCTTATGCTTGCCACGATTCTGCATGGGTGCATACCTATACCCTTTTTCTGTCCGTTGCACCTCAAACCACTTTTGCTTTTTCAACTGGCTGTCAATAGACCGTAATGCATTATTGTCATACGGACCCGCTGCATCTCTGTGGTAATGCGAGCCAATGTCTATATGACAACAGCGCTCGGCGAGGAACAGCATCTTTTCCATTTTTACATGACCAAATGTTGGCTCATCGCATAGCCTATTGGCTATTTCTGCAGCCAATACACTCCTTCGGAAATGGACATTTACTGATGTCGTGTTAGTCTTGACATCAGTTTCAACCAACCTTATCTTACCTGTTAGGAGTTGTCGCATCATACCTTGCTTAATGGCGTTGTATTTCTCGCGCTTGGCTTCAAGGAACGATATTTCTTCGTCCATAGACGAAAGAACTTTAGCGATGGCTGATTGTTCTTTTAACGAACTTGGAGCGTATAATAATACGTTGGCAACTTTTTCTTTATTAAGGTTCTGTACACTACTTCCTGCCGCCATTGAAGCATATTGGTTCATGGTAGCATCCGAACAAAGGATATAATACAAAAACTGCATATCATAAGCCTCTTGGTAATCTTGAATAACAAGCCACCCGTCATGAATGCAACCATCTATATCCAATATGTATGGTCTTCCAAAACTCATAGAGTTGGAAAGGATGAAATCTCCTTTCTTAACTTGACGGGTTTTGTTCAATCCCTCTTTTTTTATCTTTTCAGCAGTTTTACAGAAATACTTATCATTAGGCTTAACATCACCAATTTTAATCCAGTTCAAGCCATATTGACTATCAGTTATGTAGTCTTCAATAGGACGTGGTGAGCCACCACGAAGAATAGCAGCACTTTCTCCCAACTTTTTCTCCACCCACGGTTCATTGAATCCTTTTAGTCGTTTCTTTCCTGTGAGAAGTTGCTGCATAGTGCCTTGCTTGATGGCTCGTTTCTTCTCTATCAGTTTACCTAATTCGGAAATCAGATTGTCTATGGCTGATAAAGCTGTGGCAATGCGGGATTGTTCAGAGATGTCATTAGGATAGACCAATTGGAACTTTACAAAGTCCTTTTGATATAAATGGTTTATCGTAGAACCCGCAGTTAGTTGGTCTATAAATGATTTGAACCAAATAGACTTGAAAATCCATGATAAATATGCCTTAGTCATCACATTATCTTGTTTAGGCCGAACAACGAATACGCCACTGTTAAGTGTTCCAGGACCTGGAATACTATCAAGGAAGGCTACTTTGCCTATCGTTCCATCTTTGGATATGAGAACATCACCTTCTTTAATTTGAATATTTATGTCTTGGTCATATCTCCATTTGCTAACATAACAACAGTTTTTCCAATCAATATATCCATCATTGAAGTCTGTCCCTGTAACCAGTACATAATCACCTTGTGGCAAATACTCACCAGTAGTTAACCCTTGCCAGCCAATTCTTGCTTTGAGGCAACACAACTTATCTATTCTGGTTGCCTCCCAATCAACAGGAATCCGTCCGACCTCAGTATCTTTGAATTTTGTTTCTTTCATATACAAGTGCGTTTTACTCCTTAATCATTTGTTCAGCAATTACCCATTTGCCTGTACGAGGTGCCCCTATACGGTATAGTACTTCTGACTTTTGTAAAACTGAAAGTTCACGCTCTATGGTACGTTGAGGAATATCTGTCATTACCGCCATTTGTTTGGCGGTGATGGAAGGCTGTTTGACAATTAGAGATACGATAAGTCTCTGACGATTAGATAATTTCATTACCGCCATATTACCGCCATTGTTCTTGGCATTACCGCCATTCGTCTCTGGAAAGTTTCTGCTTTCTCTGTCTCGTTCTGCTATAATCTCGTCTATGGTTTTACGTTTTATGATAGCCATTACGCCGCCACCTGTCTCTTTTATTGTTGGCAGTGGCATATTAGCACGCTCAAACTCATCGCTTATCTTTTTGAAGCCACGTCCCCACGACTCTACAAAGCCCGCCTTGTAGAAGACGTTGGCAATATTGTGGTTGCGGGGATATGAAGAATGTTGTAGCATCAAGGTGGAAGGAGTCAACTGTTCAGGCAGCAAACCAAAATTCCAAAGTTCTATGCTGCGGTCGTAAATGCGCATCTGAATGGCAGGACCAGTATAATCCTTATGCGAAATTGCATTGTATATCAATTCACGCAAAGCCTTTTCGGGGACTTCCAATTGCTCAATACGCTGTATCCCCTCATAATGTATAGGAGAGACTAAATAACGAGAGCGCAAAATCTCCATTACGCGACTTGCCATTTGGATGATGTTACCCTCTACCACATCCTGAATGATGAGGTCGCTTTCATCGGTGTGAAAACGTCCTATCTTGAAATTAGCGGACGGGAAAGATTGGTGTACATTTTTTCCGAAAAGCAGAATCGCCGCATTTTTCAGTTCACCATTGTTTGTAAAAAGCCCAAGATTACGAAGTACGTCTTCTGTTGAAGCATTGGCCTCTTCCTCATCCATGCGGCCAGCCTCTATGCTACGACGCAGGAAGTAGTCAACGGCTTGTCTGTCAATATCATTGATGGTAGCTCCATACACGGGAATATCATCCCAAGAGCGCCCCATCTTTTTCATGATAAACTGCTGGAGCGCAAGTCCTTTCAGTTCTTGCTTGGTTGATCCGCTACGATAGTGGTAAGTACCTTTATAGGCAATGGGCATGTCGCTTGGTGACACAACAATCTCTATGTATTCTTTATCATCTTTGATTAGCAGGTTGACATCTTCCACAATACCAAGAAAGTTGACAATCTTGTTTGGAATGTCCTCCATCAATTTTTTTGCATCGGGAAGTCCCACAACTTCTGTATCATCGTTCACACCAATATAGATACGGCCACCTTGGGCATTGGCAAAACCACATATCCATTTCAGATATTCGTCACGCCACGACTCTTTGTATTCTATGTTCTGACTTTCACTTAACATCGGTATTGCTATTTATACGGTGAATCCCATTTCTTGCAGAGAGGCAAGAACTTCCTTTTCCAAATCATTGACGGTATTTGCCGTTTCTCCCAAGGTGGTTTCATAACGTTCTACAAGAGTTGTTATATCGTTTGAAATCCGATGCGTGACATTCTGCATCAGTGCCTTGCAGCCGCTAATAACAGAAGCCAGCCACTTACGTTCCACCACAAGCATCTTGATTTCGTCCTCTGTAAGTACGGAATATTTTGCAACAACGGCATCCGTCAACTGGCTGCGTTTCTCTTTCAAAGACTTGTTCAGTGCATCCTTCTCGTTAGAGAGGGCAATCCACTGTTGCAGGAGTTTTACATTTTCTTCGGATGTGCCGTCTTTCTTTGCATTCTTGATGGCAGCTTTTACGTCAGCAGCTTTCACGGAAACTTCCTTGTTTTCTTCCTGTTCGTCATCATCGCCAATAGCAAAGACTTCGGTATTCTGTTCTACAAGGTCATCCATAGCAGCCTGCTTCCGATCTATCTGTTCCGACAATTTGGCAATCTCGGCGGTCTCTACGGAAAAGTATTCAGCCAACACAACGGATACCGGTAACAAGTCGCAGACAATCTCATCATACATGCAGACCGTTTCCTTTACTTTAGTCTGTTTGGTCTTCTTGTCTGTGGTTTCCTTGCGTTTCACCGCTTTTACTTCGGGGTATGTCCATCCGTCGTTAGAAATCATGTAGCAGTCATCCTGCATGGCTTCTGCCCAATAGTCAAGCAGCACGTCATAGACCTCATAAGCATCCACCAGGCCGCTGTGTCCCGGGGGATGCTTATGAGGTCGATGGCGGGGTGCTGGGGTATTGGGCGGGAGCCCTGGCGGGTGCG
>JAIDEM010000013.1 GCA_029054825.1 Prevotella sp.
ACTATTAATAGTAAAGCAAATGCTTAAATCTTGTAGGTATAAACTTTGCTCTTTTTAGCTGTTTATTTCTTGTCTCTCGATAAAATAACTTTATTCCAAGACGAAAACATCTCAGAAACGATTGCACATTTCATTATACATTAGTTTTGTCCACTGATTGTTCTTTATAATAACTATGTATAATTTAATTATATCCATAGTTTAAATAGAGCGATATGTATTTTTTCAGAGAAAATATCATTTTCCATATAAAATATTTGGTGATAAACAGAAAAAAACATATCTTTGCAACGAAAAGAAATACTCGGGGTGCTTCCTGTGCTTGATATTCATGTATGGAGGCTGAGATTATACCCATTGACCTGATGCAGATAATGCTGCCGTAGGAAAAATGAGAATGATTCTATCATTTATCACATGAATTTACCCGGGTGATGACTATACGATGTCATTATCCGGATATTTTTTTATAATGGCATAATCCCCTAAGTATTGCTTTTGTGAATTAAAACTAAGGATTATGCAAATCAAAATTAACAACAAAAGTGTTTGCACGGAAGCAAGCAACATGCAGGAGCTGGCTCAGGAACTGAATTTATCGGAGTATGGGGTTGCCATGGCATTGGGAACAAGTATGGTGCCACGAGACATCTGGAGCACTACAGAATTGCAGGAAGGCGACAGCGTGATTGTGATAAAAGCTGCATGTGGAGGATAATGCCCTATGATACAGTTCATTTCACATTATACAGAAAGATATTCCTACATTGACTCCATACGCTTAGCCCTTAGAGGAGGATGCCGATGGATACAGTTGCGCATGAAAGATGCATGCTATGATGAGATAAAGCCTGTGGCAGTTGAAGCGCAACGGCTCTGTCATGATGCTGGAGCCACGTTTATTATTGACGACCATGTGAAGCTGGTAAAGGAACTTAATGCCGATGGTGTGCATCTTGGCATGAAAGACATGCCGATAGCTGCTGCCAGAGAACTGTTAGGTCCTGATTTTATCATAGGCGGTACAGCCAATACCATTAATGATGTGAGGCTACATCAATCTGCCGGTGCAAGCTATATCGGGTGTGGCCCGTTCCGTTTTACTACGACAAAGAAAGGTCTTGCCCCTGTACTTGGACTTAAAGGATATCATGATATCATGCATGCCATGACAGCAGAAGGCATAAAACTGCCAGTAGTGGCTATAGGAGGTATTACAGCAGAGGACATTCCGGACATCATGCGCACTGGTGTAAATGGAGTTGCAGTCAGCGGTACGGTGTTGCGAGCCAGCGACCCTATAGCGGAGATGCAGAAACTCATTGCCCTTGCAGGAGAAAAGTTTTAATATCATACATATAATACTATGAGTAAATTGATTATTGCGGGAAGAGAATTCAATTCCCGTCTGTTTCTTGGAACAGGAAAGTTCAACAACAACAAACTTATGGCAGAGGCAATAAAGGCCAGCGAAACGGAAATGGTCACTGTAGCTATGAAACGTGTGGAACTGGAGGATAGCAATGATGACCTGCTGACACACATCACACAGAACCAGAATATACAGCTGTTACCGAACACATCAGGTGTGCGTAATGCTGAGGAGGCTATCTTTGCAGCCCAGATGGCGCGAGAGGCATTTGGCACAAATTGGCTGAAACTGGAGATTCATCCTGACCCACGTTATCTTCTGCCAGACTCTGTAGAGACACTGAAAGCCACAGAGCAGCTTGTGAAACTGGGCTTTGTGGTGTTACCATATTGTCAGGCAGACCCTACACTGTGCAAGCACCTTGAAGAAGCTGGAGCTGCCACAGTCATGCCACTGGCTGCACCTATTGGTACCAACAAGGGACTGCGTATGAAAGATTTTCTGCAGATTATCATCGAACAGGCCACTATTCCTGTAGTCGTTGATGCCGGTATCGGTGCACCGAGCCATGCGGCAGAAGCCATGGAGATGGGTGCCGACTGTTGTCTGGTGAATACCGCCATAGCCGTGGCTGGCAATCCAGTACAGATGGCCATGGCTTTCAAGGAAGCCGTAATAGCCGGTCGTCGCGCTTACGAGGCTGGTCTTGGAGCCGTAAGCGACTCAGCAGAGGCAAGTTCGCCACTGACTGCTTTTCTTGATTCAACACCACTTTGAAAAAACAACAATTACTATGCCTAATGATAATAAAGCATACGCCAAAAGAGAAAAGGCGTATATGGCGGGAAAACTTTTCCCTTCGTTAAAAGTAGGTATGACAAAAGTCAATCTCACACCTACTGTAACTAAAGACAAAAACGGTGTTCCCCACACGAAGCAGAATGCACCTGTATATATATATGACACGAGCGGCCCTTTTTCAGATCCGAACATAGAAATCGACTTGAAGAAAGGACTGCCAAGATTACGTGAGCAATGGATACTTGACCGCAACGACACAGAACTGTTGTCAGAAGTGACGAGCGAGTATGGGAAGCAAAGACTTACAGACCATTCGCTTGACAGCCTACGCTTTGAACATATACGATTGCCGCGTCGTGCCATGAAGGGCAAAGGCATAACACAGATGGCATACGCAAAAGCAGGAATCATCACTCCCGAGATGGAGTATGTAGCCATACGTGAGAACATGAATTGCGAAGAGCTCGGCATCAAGACCCATATTACACCAGAGTTCGTACGTGACGAGATTGCGCGTGGCCGTGCCGTGTTGCCTGCAAATATAAACCATCCAGAAGCGGAACCTATGATTATAGGCCGCAACTTTCTTGTGAAAATCAATACAAATATCGGCAACTCTGCCACTACATCCTCCATAGAGGAAGAAGTCGACAAGGCTGTATGGTCATGCAAGTGGGGAGGAGACACGCTGATGGACCTCTCGACAGGTGACAATATCCATGAGACACGCGAATGGATTGTACGCAACAGCCCTGTACCTGTAGGCACAGTACCTATATATCAGGCTCTGGAAAAGGTTAATGGCCGTGTGGAGAATTTGACGTGGGAGATATATAAAGACACACTGATTGAACAGTGTGAGCAAGGTGTCGACTACTTCACGATACATGCTGGCATACGTAGACATAACGTACATTTGGCAGACACCCGTCTTTGCGGCATAGTGAGCCGTGGCGGTTCCATCATGAGCAAATGGTGTCTGATACATGACAGGGAATCATTCCTGTATGAGCACTTTGACGATATCTGCGACATCGTGTCGCAGTATGATGTCGCCTTGTCACTTGGCGATGGACTGCGTCCTGGCTGCATTGAAGACGCCAATGATGCTGCACAGTTTGCAGAGCTTGATACCATGGGAGAACTCGTAGTACGCGCATGGGAGAAGAACGTGCAGACATTCATCGAAGGACCAGGACACGTGCCTATGCAGAAGATACGCGAGAACATGGACCGCCAGCTTGACCATTGCCATGAAGCTCCATTCTATACCCTTGGCCCTATTGTCACGGATATAGCACCGGGCTATGATCATATCACCAGTGCCATAGGCGGTGCACAGATAGCATGGCTGGGCACGGCTATGCTGTGTTATGTCACTCCGAAAGAACATCTTGCACTCCCTAACAAGGAAGATGTGCGTGTAGGTGTCGTGACATATAAGATTGCCGCCCATGCTGCCGACTTGGCAAAGGGACATCCTGGAGCACAGGTCAGGGACAATGCGCTCTCCAAGGCACGCTTTGATTTCCGTTGGCGCGACCAGTTCCATCTGTCACTTGATCCTGAGCGGGCGTTGCAATACTTTGAGGAGGCTGGACATACTGACGGGGAATACTGCACCATGTGTGGCCCTAACTTCTGTGCTGCAAAGCTGACACACGACTTGAGGAAGCTGTAGGCGTATGGAATCAAGATACGCCAGGCAAATTGCATTGCCGGAGATTGGCGAAGAGGGCCAGCGTCTGCTGGCCGAAGCATGTATACTCATAGTGGGCATTGGCGGTCTTGGAGCGCCTGTTGCCCTGTATCTTGCTGGTGCAGGGGTAGGGACTATTGGTCTTGTGGACAACGATACCGTCAGTATCAGCAATCTGCAACGCCAAGTGCTTTACGAGGAGCGACAGACTGGTTTTAAAAAAGTCATGTGCGCAAGGGAGAGGTTACTGTCTACCAACAGTGGCATCACGGTCAACACCTATGCCGAACGGCTCACCGTACATAATGCCGAACTGATTATCAGTGAGTATGACATCATCATAGACTGTACAGACAACTTCTCCTCTCGCTATCTCATGAGCGATGTATGCCACACACTTGGAAAGCCTATGATATACGGTGCAATATGTGCCCTTGACGGTCAGGTCAGCGTCTTGTGCAAAGGTCATTCCACTTATCGTACTCTTTATCCTGATGAGGCTGGCACTCTTGCCATGCCGCATCCAGGGAAAGAGGTGGTTGGGGTGACACCGGCCGTCGTGGGCAGTGTACAGGCCAATCAGGCATTGCAACTTATATGCGGATACGGCGAACCGCTCATAGACCGTCTGTGGACCATAGACCTGCGCACCATGCAGACGTTTATAGTCAACATTTGACAACGTACAAAACGGTTGAGTGCGGTTACATACGGTTGGACGGTTTTGCACAGAGATTACTCCTGATGTGACAGAAAAACCGTACTCAACCTAAATCAATAACTACAACCGATAACCAAACAACTAAACATGTTTTCAGACGAATTACTCAATATAAGCTGGGACGAGACAACAGAGCGCATATCTCATATGAGCGATAATGATGTGAGACGTGCACTTGCCAAGGAGCACTGTGACGTGAACGACTTCATGGCTCTTGTCTCTCCTGCCGCTGCTCCTTATCTGGAGCAGATGGCACGGCTGTCACGCAAATACACAGAGGAGCGTTTCGGCAGGACGATGTCCATGTTCATACCGCTGTATATAACAAACTCCTGCTCAAACTCCTGCGTCTATTGTAGTTTCCACCGCTCCAATCCGATGCTGCGCACGATACTCACATACGAACAGATAGAAGATGAATACAAGGCCATAAAACAACTTGCACCGTTTGAGAATATCCTCCTTGTCACAGGCGAGAATCCGGCAAAAGCCGGTGTGTCATATCTTGCTAAAGCCATTGATATAGCGAAGAAATACTTTTCCAATATCAAAATCGAGGTGATGCCGCTGAAGACCGAGGAATACCGTGAGCTCACAAAGCACGGACTCAACGGCGTGATATGCTTTCAGGAGACATACCATCGTAAGAACTACAAGCTGTACCATCCCGCAGGAATGAAGTCCAACTTCGAGTGGCGTGTCAACGGCTTTGACCGCATGGGGCAGGCTGGGGTACACTCCATCGGCATGGGAGCTCTGTTGGGTCTTGAGAAGGAATGGCGCACGGATGTCGTCATGATGGCATACCATCTGCGCTATCTGCAGAAACACTATTGGAAGACGAAATACTCCGTGAATTTCCCACGTATGCGCCCTGCACAGAACGAGGGATTCCAGCCCAACTGCTTTGTCAATGACAGGGAACTGGCACAGGTGACATTTGCCATGCGCATATTCGACCATGATGTAGACATATCATACTCCACACGCGAGCCACAGTTTATCCGTGACAACATGTGCACACTCGGCGTGACCACAATGTCGGCAGAGTCAAAGGTGAATCCTGGAGGATACCATACCTATCCACAGGCCTTAGAGCAGTTTACAGTGTCCGACGACCGTACAGCCATGGAGATAAACTGCCGTCTGAAGGAATTGGGACGCGAGCCGGTATGGAAAGACTGGGACGCTTCCTTTGACCTCTTCGGTAGTCTGTCCACGAAAAAGAAGGCAAAAGCCTGAAATGTGATTTTAGTTATTTAGTGGTTTATGGATTCTGGTTTTAGGTTAAATGCTGACAACATACAAAGTTTCGATTAAGCGAAAACAGTCAAAAGCCTGCTTTTAGACTGACGAGCGGAAGGAACTTCGAGCGAAGTCCAACTAACACCCCACGACCATTAACCAAACGACCAGAACAATGTTTACAACCATAGTCATAACACGCCCTACATTCTCATGTGACGAAGCCGAGCAAGCCGCCAGACTTCTAAGACATGGGGATGCAGGGCTTTTGCATATACGCAAACCGCACTCCTGTGCGGAAGAGACAGAAGAACTTGTGCGTCAGTTGGCAGAAGAATGGCATGACCGCCTCGTGCTGCACGACCATTTTCATCTTGCACAGAGGTATAATCTGCATGGTGTGCACCTCAATTCGCGCAACCCTCTGCCTCCCGAAGGATGGCATGGGACTGTCAGCCGCAGCTGCCATAGCCTGGAAGAGGTGACGGCGTTCAAGGATAGATGCGACTATGTGTCGCTCTCTCCAATATTCGACTCTGTTACCAAACAGGGATATCATTCCGCTTTCAGCAGGGAGGTGATAGCCGAGGCTGTTGCCGACGGTATCATAGACAGCAAGGTATACGCCCTTGGAGGAGTGAGGTTCTCCATGCTCGACACCGTCAAGAAAATGGGATTCGGCGGGGCGATGATACTTGGAGATGCGTGGGTTGCATACGGTTAGGTGGTTACATACGGTTGTACGGTTATGCGGAGGTTACTCTCCTGTATCTCAAAAAGTTCCGATTAAGAGAGAACTGTCGAATGCTTGCTTTTAGACTGTCGAGCGAAAAGAACTCCGAGCGAAGCTCAACTTATAACTCACAACCAATAACCGTAATACCACATAGACGTTAAACCGTACTCAAACCTCATATATCATGAAGACAATACTTACAATAGCTGGGAGTGACACTTGCGCTGGTGCCGGGATACAGCAGGATCTGAAAACCATTACGTCCTTGGGCCACTACGCCGTGACTGTCACCACGGCACTCACAGCACAGAATACAGTAGGAGTGCAAAAAATAATGCCCGTACCTGCAGAAATGTTGCAGGCACAGCTTGACTCTATACTGAGCGACATTGATATTGCCGCGGTAAAGACAGGAATGATACCTGATACACTGTCGGCACGGATTATCATTACTGCTCTGAAACAGCTTGATGTCCCTATCGTGTGCGACCCGGTGATGATTTCCACAAGCGGCACGCAACTGATGAGCGATGAGTGCATCAAGACTGTCAGAGACGAACTATTTCCAATCAGCACTCTCGTGACACCGAATATTCCCGAGGCCATGCGGCTGACAGGGAAGACCACTGCAGACAGCCGTGATATAGGGAATATGTTAGTAGAACAATATAGTACAGCGTTCCTGATGAAAGGAGGCCACGCCGACAGCACTATGATGACAGACCGTCTTTACACTACAGACGGCGCTGTCTGCGAATACACATCACCGCGTATAGCAACGACAAACCTGCATGGCACAGGATGCACCCTGTCAAGCGCCGTGGCGACACTGCTGGCAGAAGGACAAAGCCTTGCCGATTCTGTCCGTGGAGCCAAGACCTTGATTGACAAGGGTATAAAACAGGGACGTCACCTCCACATTGGAAAAGGCAACGGCCCACTGTGGCTGTTCTAAAAAAAAATCAGACTATATCTGTCCATTATTTGTCGCAATACCATACTCTGAGATTCTATAGTGTGCAGCATTATCATAACATCCATCATACATGTTAAATCAATATCTAAGCAATGACAAAACAGAAGGTAACCTTTTATCAAGCAAACCGTGACCTTTTAACAGGTAATTCGTTACGTTTCATACGGTAAAAGGTTACCTTTTGTACAGACCTGTAATATATATAATTCAAGTTCTCATTATGTACATAGATAGTAACAAGAAAATGAGATGGTTATATTATTCTGACTGAACAAACTGGATTCCTTGATTCGTGTGACACATTGACAGAGTCAGGATGTGAGTTGATTGTATCAATGGGCAAGACTTTATAACTGAAATCACGTTCTGTCTGTATATCATATTTCAATGCTGCATGAATATCTGCCGCACGAGGCATACACAACCGTACTACCTAAACAACACCCATTCCTTCTTGCTGATGTCCTACGGCCAAATCTCGCCAGCATGCGTTCTTCGTTTATTCTTCATCCTCTCCTTCTTGATCAGAACGGAATTCGAATACTAATTCAGAAGTTGGAATATTACATTCTTTGAACATACCATTGAGAAAGCCTATCTTTGTGGCTGTACTATTGTCTGTATAAACATACATATTTGGAGCGAGTTCACACCTCCATGGTTCTGGCATGGTATAGAAACCGCTTTTCTCATTAGCACATAACCATTCCAATGTCGAACGCTTCTCAAGCAATAGATGCCCACATACCTGCACAAGCATTTCCTTCCATGTATTGACCGTATATCTCACTCCATGAAGAATGTATACGCGAGTTCGGGCTAATTTTAGAACAATTCCTTCTCGACATGCACGGGCAGAGCCTCCGGCTTGTTGTCGAAGAAACAGTACGCCGTGAGCGCCCCGCAGATGTTCATGATGAAGTTGTGTAGTGCCCTGTGCCTGGAGTGCACGATGTTGGCCTTGTTCTTGAGCAGGTCGTTGATGCACTTGATGATGCACCTTTTCCTGAGCATGAGCCTGTCCCACATGGACATGAGCCTGTTCTTCATGTTGGCTCTCAGTCCGT
>JAIDEM010000130.1 GCA_029054825.1 Prevotella sp.
ATTCTCTCCGACGACACGCAAACACCCCTTCATACAGGCGGCGTAATCAGGAAGGCTGCACCTCTCTTCCATCTGGCAAAAAAAGACGAGCCGATACTCATACACAACGTCGACATACTCTCAAACGTCGACCTTGAAGATTTCTACAGGCTGAATACCCGTAACGAAGCCACACTGCTCGTCTCGTCGCGCAAGACATCACGCTACCTCCTTTTTGATGCCAACATGCGCCTCGCTGGATGGACAAACACCGCTACAGGGGAGATAAAGTCGCCATATCCCGAGCTGAAAGCCCAGCAAGGTAAGGATCCCGATACCCTGACGCTCCGCTCCGCCCCGCTGCGGAAGTTCGCATTCTCAGGCATACATATCCTCTCACAGACACTTTTGCCCCTAATGACACCATGGCCCGAAAAATTCAGCATCATGGACTTCTACCTCGACATCTGCGCAGGACACGATGTTATAGGTTTCGTAAAAGAAGACCTGAGACTGCTTGATGTCGGCAAGCCCGACACCCTCAGAGACGCAACAGAATTTCTCAATCAAATATAAACCGAATGCAAAAGATTATCATCCTCGACTTTGGCAGCCAGACAACACAGTTGATAGGCCGCCGTGTCCGCGAACTTGACACATTCTGCGAGATTGTGCCCTACAACAAGTACCCAGAGGACGACTCTGACGTCATAGGCGTCATTCTCTCCGGCTCACCGTTCTCGGTACACGATCCTGAAGGCTTCAAGCCTGACCTCTCGCGCTTTGTCGGCAGGCTTCCTGTTCTTGGCATCTGCTACGGTGCCCAGTACTACTCATATGCCAACGGCGGAAAGGTAGAGAAGACCGACACCCGGGAATACGGCAGGGCAAACCTCGCCTACATCGACAAGACCGACAAACTTTTCGCCGGCTTCGACGACAACTCACAGGTATGGATGTCACATGGCGACTCCATCACAGCAATCCCCAACGACTGCCGATGCATAGCCTCTACCGCCGATGTGCAGTACGCCGCCTATGCCTCCACCGAGAGACCCGTATGGGCTGTACAGTTCCATCCCGAAGTGTTCCATTCCATACAAGGCACACAGCTACTTAGGAACTTCGTTGTCGGCATCTGCGGCTCACAGCAGGACTGGAGCGCTGACTCCTTCGTTGAGACGACAGTCAATGCGCTGAAGGCGCAGATAGGCACAGACCGCGTTATTCTCGGCCTCTCTGGTGGCGTAGACTCCTCCGTAGCTGCAGTCCTCCTAAACAAGGCTATTGGAGACCGCCTTACATGTATCTTCGTTGATCATGGTATGCTCCGCAAGAACGAATTCCTCGATGTCATGGAGGACTACAAGTGCCTCGGTCTTAACGTTATAGGCATAGACGCAAGCGAGAAGTTCTTCGCAGACCTGGCCGGAGTCACAGACCCTGAGCAGAAGCGCAAGATTATAGGACGTGACTTCGTGGAAGTCTTCAACACCGAGGCAAAGAAGATCAAGGATGCCAAGTGGCTCGCACAGGGTACTATCTATCCAGACCGCATCGAATCGCTCAACATCACCGGTAAAGTCATCAAGTCACACCATAACGTTGGAGGCCTACCAGAAGAAATGCACCTCGCACTCTGCGAACCCCTCAAATGGCTCTTCAAGGATGAAGTGCGACGCGTAGGACGCTCCATGGGAATGCCCGAACATCTCATCACACGCCATCCATTCCCCGGACCAGGACTCGCTGTGCGCATTCTCGGAGACATTACACGTGAAAAAGTACGCATCCTCCAGGATGCCGATGATATCTACATCCGTAGCCTGCGCACATACAAGACAAGGCTCTCAGGCGAACAGGCACGCGCCGTACTTGCTGCAGGGGTTCCAGCCAATATGGAGAACGGCGAGATAGAAGTCTCCCTATACGACCAGATCTGGCAGGCAGGTACCGTACTCCTCTCCACCGTACGTTCCGTAGGAGTAATGGGAGACGAGCGCACATACGAACATCCTGTGGCTCTCCGTGCCGTGACATCGACCGATGCCATGACGGCAGACTGGGCACACCTCCCCTACGACTTCATGGCAAGATGCTCAAATGAGATTATAAATAAGGTCAAGGGAGTCAACCGCGTATGTTACGACATCTCCTCAAAGCCGCCATCAACAATCGAGTGGGAATAACAGCCCATATATATATCATCATCATCACACAGGAAGCAACCGCCTCTCTGCATTTTTTTCTCTTATGCAGAGAGGCGGTTGCTTCCTACTTTTTCTCCCTGCAAGATACTGTTGTGTACGGGTATACTTTTGTGGATAATTAACCTAAAACAACTAAATCACAAAACAGCATAACTGTACACACCAATTGAAAAAGTAGCTTAGGTAACATGATAAGAGGAAAATGCATGCGATATGTCATTTTATTTTCGTATCTTTGCAGAAGATAAGCAGCACCTCTGCAATTTCAAACAAGTTTGATTGCGTTCGGTTTGCATTATCTTTGTACAGAATTAGCCTGCAAAAGATAAAAAAATAAAAAAGAAGATGAAGAAAAGAAGAATGAGACATATTGCCATCATAACAATCATTGCTGCAAGCATATCGGCGGTCTTCCCTTCTGCGCTGCATGCGCAGCGCCACGAGATACTGTCGCCAGAGATACGGTCCCTACAGGTAGTGGCGGGACAGGACTGGCTCGGGATGCCGATTATCACGATTGGCAGCGCGGAGGCTGTAAACATTGCGTTTGACGATATGTCGCACAGCTATCACCGTTATACGTACACCATAGAGCATTGCGAAGCGGACTGGAGCGTGAGTCCAGGGCTTTTCGAGACAGACTACATTGACGGCTTTTATAATGGGCTGACAATAGACGACTACGAGGAGTCGCAGAACACAGCGGAGTTATATACGCACTACAGGATACGGATTCCCAACAGCCAGTGTAGGCTGAAACTGTCTGGCAACTACAGGCTGACGGTCATCGATGACTATGATGGGAGGCCTGTAGCAATATGCTGCTTCATGGTGCTGGACAGGAAATTCGGTGTGGGCTCGAGATGACGACGAACACTGATGTGGGATTCAACAAGTCGCACCAGCAGGTGAACGTAAAGCTACAATACAACGGGGTCAGTGTTGTGGATCCAGAGCAGCAGGTAAAGGGGGTTGTCCTGCAGAATAATCGCTGGACTACTGCGAGGAGAATGCCCCGCGCGCAGTTCCGCAACACCGAGGGGATGGCGTGGCAACACTGTCGTGACCTGATATTCCCAGCGACGAACGAGTATCGCAAGTTCGAGTTTCTCGATCTGCACAGAAACTCTATGGGTGTCGACCATACGGACTTTGACGGCAAGGACTATCATGTCTGGCTGTATACCGACGAGCCGCGCCCAAACTATGTCTATGACGAGGATGCTGACGGAGCATTCTATATACGTAATACGGACAACAGCAACAATGATACGGAGTCAGAATATTTCGTCTGCCATTTCACATACAAGATGCCAGCCCCTTTAGATGGCGATGTCTACCTGAACGGGCAATGGACTCAGGACAGGACGCTTCCGCAATACAGGATGGAGTATGACCCAGAGCAGGGGATGTACCACTGTGCTGTAAGGCTGAAGATGGGTTACTACTCGTACCAGTATCTTCTGAAACGTAGGGACGGAGAGACAACAGTCCTTCCTTCCGATGGAAACTTTTACCAGACGGAGAACCGCTATGGGTGTCTCGTCTATTATCGCCCCACGGGAGGAAGGACCGATCTGCTGTACGGTTTCGGTGAAATCAGCCGTTAGGTTGGTTAAGCTGTTTGACGGTTATACGGAGATGACCTTTTCTGTAACCGTCCAACAGCATGCTTCAACAGAACGTCACTTTGACGGCATCTGTATGGTATGGCTTGAGCTGCCGTCGAAGCAGTGGGTGCAGACCTGGCATTTCGGCAGGCCTATCGCCTCGATGATATTCTCTATTGTTGTATATTTCAGAGAGTCGAGGTTCAGACGTCTCGCTATCTCTGCTACCATGGCGTTGTATTCGGCGGAGCCTGTCTTAGCATACTGCTGCAGGCGTTCCTCGGGTATGTGCAACTCCTCAACATTATCTCCCCTTGTGCCGGAGACATCGCTCAGTTTGGTGGTCTCAGTCCTGCCCGACTCGAAATCGTCGATGACACGGCGCGTGATGAGTTCCAAAGCATTCTTTGATGCAGAGAAGTTTGTGAAGGGACAGCCCCAGATAAGTGGCGGGCAGGCTATACGCATATGTATCTCCCTTGCACCCAATTCCTTCAGCACTTTCGTGTTCTCGCGGAGCTGTGTGCCGCGGACGATTGAGTCGTCGCAGAACAGGCAACGCTTGTCGCGGAGCATGGACTCATTAGGGATGAGTTTCATCTTTGCCACAAGATTACGTACCTCCTGGTTGGTAGGCATGAAAGAGCGCGGCCATGTTGGTGTATACTTGGATATGGCGCGCTGGAAAGGCACATGATGGCCTGCCGCATATCCTACCGCCATTCCTATGCCGGAATCTGGGATACCACCAACGCAGTCGACTTCTGTATCATCTTCCTGCCCCATGGAAAAGCCTGTCTGGTAACGCATTTTCTCAACATTCTGCCCTTCGTATATCGATGTTGGGAAACCGTAATATATCCACAGGAATGAGCAGACCTGCATGTGCTTCTCTGGCCTGCGGAGCTGTTGCATCCCGTCGGCTGTTAACTTGACGATCTCACCAGAACCAAGGAAATGTGATACTTCAAAACCAAGATTAGGGAACGCTGTTGTCTCTGACGTCGCCGCCATCGCCTCCACCTTACCGTCGGCTCCCTTCCGCTGGCCTATGGCTATTGGTGTTCTGCCCCAGAAGTCACGGGCAGCGATTATGCCGTTGTCGGTAAGGATAAGCATGGAACAGGACCCCTGAACGTTCCGATAGACATTCTCTATGCCTGAAACAAAGTCCTTACCCTTGATTATCAGAAGACCGATAAGCTCTGTAGGATTAATTCTGCCTGAAGAGAATTCTGAAAGCACCATGTTCTCGGCAAGCAACTTTTGGGCAATCTCCTCTGCATTGTTTATCTTCGCCACCGTGACGATGGCAAATCTGCCCAGATGAGAATTCATCAGCAACGGCTGTGCATCTGTATCAGAAATCACACCTATGCCCTGTTCGCCGAAGAACTTTGGCAACTCGTCTTCAAACTTTGTACGGAAATATGTGCTCTCCAGATTGTGGATAGAGCGTTTGAAACCGCCTGTCTCCTTGCTGTAAGTAGCCATACCTCCACGTTTTGTACCAAGATGTGACTGATAGTCTATGCCATAAAACAACTCCTCGACACATCTTTTCTTTTGAATCGTCCCGAAA
>JAIDEM010000131.1 GCA_029054825.1 Prevotella sp.
GATTTTCAAGGATTAGAGAATTGCCTTCACCTGGTTGTAGACATTCTCGGCTGTGTATCCGAGTTTCTCGTCAAGAACCTTATAAGGAGCGGAGAAGCCGAAACTGTTAAGCCCCCATATGGTAGACTTAGGATTTGCTCCGATGAGGAATGCCTGAAGGTTTACAGGAAGGCCTGCTGTCAGTCCGAAAATCTTAGCGCCTGCAGGAACAACAGACTGCTGGTATTCTATCGGCTGTGAACGGAAGACTCCCTCAGATGGAACACTTACGATACGGCACTTCACTCCGTCTTTGCGAAGCAGTTCTGCTCCACTTATGAGTGTAGATACTTCAGAGCCGGATGCAACCATGACAACATCTGGGTTCTCGTCAGAGTCTTTTACGATATATGCACCCTTGCGAGCCTGCTCATAGTCATTTCCCTCTGGGAGATCGTTGATGTTCTGGCGTGAGAAGATGAGTGCTGTAGGTGTGTCAGTGTTCTCCATAGCCATAGCCCATGCTACTGTTGATTCTTTTGCTTCTGCTGGACGGAGGACAAGGACAGAGTTCTTACCTGCGTGGTTCTTGAGCTTCTCCATGAGGCGTATTTGTGCTTCCTGCTCTACAGGCTCATGTGTAGGACCATCCTCGCCAACGCGGAATGCATCGTGTGTCCAAATGAACTTGACAGGGAGTTGCATGAGAGCTGCCATACGTACAGCCGGTTTCATATAATCAGAGAATACGAAGAATGTTCCGCAAGCTGGGATTACGCCACCATGGAGAGCCATACCGATACAGCAACATGCCATGGTAAGCTCAGCTACACCAGCCTGGAAGAATGCACCTGAGAAATCATCTTTTGTAAACGCATGTGTCTTCTTGAGGAAACCGTCTGTCTTGTCAGAGTTGGAGAGGTCAGCTGAAGCGCAAATCATGTTTGGCACTTGTTCTGCCAGTGCAGAGAGGCAAGCTGCCGATGCTGAGCGTGTAGAATCATTGGCTTTCTGTACAACCTTTGTCCAGTCTACTTCTGGAGCCTTGTTTGCAAACCAGTCTGCCAATTGCTGGGCCTTGTCTGGATTTGCCTCAGCCCATGTTTTCTCTTCTTCATAGCGCTGTGCAACAATGCCTTTGAGTTCCTCTGCACGTGTGGCATACATTGCCTGTACTTCAGGGAATATAACGAATGGATTCTCGGGATTTCCGCCAAGATTCTTTATTGTGTTTACATAAGCATCTCCGCCTAGAGGTGCTCCGTGGGTCTTGCAGTCACATTCGTAGGATGTGCCGTCTGCTTTCAGTGCGCCCTTGCCCATGATACATTTACCAATGATGAGAGACGGCTTGCCCTGAACTGCCTTTGCTGTTTCAATGGCTTTGCGTATCTGGTCAATGTCGTTGCCGTTAATCTCAATCACTTCCCAGCCAAAGGCCTTGTATTTGGCTGCTGTATCTTCGCACATGACTTCCTCTGTCTTTGTGGAAAGCTGGATGTCATTGGAGTCGTAGAACATGATGAGATTATCCAGTCCGAGCACAGCGGCGATGCGCGCACCGCCTTGTGATATTTCTTCCTGAATGCCTCCATCGGATATATATGCATAGATGGTCTCTTTCTTGAATGTTGGGTTGCCTGTATGCTCTGCAAGGAACTTTGCGGCGATGGCTGCACCGATGGCGAATACATGACCTTGTCCGAGAGGACCTGATGTGTTTTCTATGCCACGGGCAATATCAAACTCTGGATGTCCAGTTGTAGGAGAATCCCACTGGCGGAGTTGTGCAAGTTCGTCAAGAGTAAACTTTCCTGTCAGTGCGAGCTGAGAGTAAAGCATAGGAGCCATGTGGCCTGGATCAAGGAAGAAACGGTCGCGGCCAACCCACTCGGGATTCTGTGGATCATGGTTAAGATATTCAGAGTAGAGCACGTTGATGAAGTCTGCACCGCCCATGGCACCGCCCGGATGACCTGACTTGGCTTTCTCTACCATAGATGCTGCAAGAATACGGATATTGTCTGCAGCAAGTTTCATTGTCTTGTTGTCGTTCATGGTTAAATTATTGTTTTTTATTTAATTATTTCTTGTTTTCTATTGCAGCCTGTTCGATGGCAAGTCCGGCTTTATAATACTCCATATATTTATTGAAGCCTTCCACATCCTCAGGAGTAGGGGATATGGCTACGCCAGTATTGCCGTCAAAAACGACATACTCAAGATAGTCTGCAAGGGATTTGGACTCCTTGTTAATGAGATAACCGGCAAGAAGTGCTATGCCCCATGCTCCACCTTCTCCAGCAGTTTCCATGACGGAAATTGGAGAGTTGAGTGCCGCTGCAAGAATACGCTGTCCTACACCTTTGGTCTTGAAAAGTCCTCCATGTCCAGTTATTCGGTCTACTTTGACTTTCTCTTCATTGAAGAGGATATCGTTTCCAAGTTTCAGTACAGCAACGGTGGCGTAGAGATGTGAGCGGAACAGGTTCGCGAGATTGAATCTGTCATTAGCTGACCGCACAACCATAGGGCGTCCTTCTGACAGTCCTGTCACGGGCTCGCCGGATATGTAATTGTATGCCAGCACGCCACCGCAGTCTGCATCGCCCGCCAGTGCGTTGTTGTACAGTTTGCTGTAAATCTCATTCATGTCCACAGGCACTCCGAGCAGTTCTTGATACTCTTTGAACAGCTTTATCCACGCATTGATATCAGAAGTGCAGTTATTGCAGTGAACCATGGCGACAGGAGAACCGTCTGGCGTCGTCACCATATCAATCATCTCTGATGGCTTGCTGAGGTCTTTTTCAAGGACAATCATAGAGAAAGACGATGTTCCTGCTGATACATTTCCTGTACGCTGTTTTACTGCATTTGTAGCAACCATTCCTGTGCCGGCATCGCCTTCTGGAGGACAGAGTGGTATGCCGCCTTTCAGATTCCCTGATACATCGAGTCTTTTAGCTCCTTCATCAGTAAGTGTTCCTGCTTGCTCGCCAGCACAGAGCACCTTTGGCAGTATATCAATCAGCTTCCATGGATAACCTTTCCCCTGAATAAGATTGTCGAACTTGTCGACCATCTCGCTGCTGTAATCCTTTGTGGTAGCATCGATAGGAAGCATGCCGGATGCGTCACCGATACCGAGTACTTTCTCACCAGTCAACTGCCAATGTATATAGCCGGCAAGTGTGGTGAGGTATTTTATGTCTTTAACATGCTCGTTTCCTTCGAGGATGCATTGGTAGAGGTGAGAGATGCTCCACCGTAGCGGTATGTTGTACACGAACAGTTCGGAAAGTTCCGCAGCCGCCTTGCCTGTATTTGTGTTGCGCCAAGTGCGGAAGGGAACAAGTATCTTTCCGTTCTCGTCAAATGCCATATAGCCGTGCATCATTGCGGAGACACCGATGGCAGACAGATGTTCTATTACACAGTCATACTGCGCCTTTACATCTTTTAGCAGGTTTGCGTAGCAATCCTGTAACCCATACCATATCTCCTCAATAGAATATGTCCAAAGACCATCAACAAGTGAGTTCTCCCATTCATGGCAACCCTGTGCTATCGGTTTATTGCTCTCGTCAATGAGAATGGCTTTTATGCGAGTAGAGCCAAACTCTATACCGAGAATGGCTTTACCTGCAATGATAGTTTCTTTTGCACTCATAGTGATGTTGTGTTTCAGTGTTTTACCTCTGATTACATCAAGGCCTTATTAAGCATGTAATAAACCTCATTGATGCGGAGATCGCGCTTTACAGATTCGAACGTAGAGTCCTTGTCTATATGCAGATACTCGATATTGAGCATCTCGGCATAATCTTCCCAGTATTCTGGAGTGATGTCGTATGAGAAGCAGGAGTGGTGAGTACCACCGGCTAAAATCCATGAGCCAGCACCAATCTCGAAATTAGGCTGTGGAATCCAGAGTGCGTTGGCCACAGGGAGTTTTGGCAATGGCTTTGGCTGGATACAGTGTACATCGTTTACGATAAGACGGAATCTATTGCCCATGTCAACAACAGTTGCAGTAACACCGTCACCGACCTTTGAATTGAATACAAGGCGTGCTGTCTGTTGCTTGCGGACACCGATACCGAGATGATGAACCTCCAGACGTACCGGTTCGTCCTCTACAGCAATGAGGGGGCATACCTCAAGCATGTGGCTTTGAAGAAGAGAAGAATTCTCACCGTCAAAGTTGAGTGTATAATCCTCAAGGAAAGAACAGCCAGTAGGCAATCCCTGTGTCATGTACCAAAGTGTACGATATAGAGCAGCTGACTTCCAGTCACCTTCAGCTCCGAAGCCATAGCCCTCAGCCATGAGACGCTGAGAAGCAAGACCCGGGATCTGGTCAAAACCTACAAAACCTTCTGTGTCAGGATCGTCCCAAGAACCAAGGTCATCGAAGTTTGTTGTGAAGCCCTTTGCTCCTTTAGCCTTTAGTATAGCGCGTAATGCAAGTTCTGCACGTGCAGCGTTCCATATCTTTTTGTTTCCTATTTCCTCGCCGGCTTCACAAGGTACAATCTTGTACAACTTGTGATATTCTTCAACAAGTGCATCTACATCGGCAGGGTTCACCTTCTTCCAGTAATCCATCAGTTCAGACACACAGCAGTAGTCCACATGGTAGCCTAACACCTGCTCGGCAGAGACTTTGTCGCCGTCAGTCACGGCAACATTGTTCATCTGGTCACCGAAACGGATGATAAGCATGTCCTTTGCATCTGCTACAGCAGCGGCAACGCGTGCCCATACGGCGATATGCTCCTGTGTCTTCTTCTCTTTCCAATAGCCAACAACGACTTTACGTGGTTTGCGGAGACGTGAGCAAATGTGTCCAAACTCACGGTCACCGTGTGCTGACTGGTTAAGGTTCATGAAATCCATGTCCATGGTGTCCCATGGAATCTCTTGATTGTATTGTGTGTGGAGGTGTAGCAGAGGCTTGTTTAATGCCTGCAGGCCATGAATCCACATCTTTGCAGGAGAGAATGTATGCATCCATGTAATAACACCAACACATTTTTCCTCGTTATTGGCAGCCTTCATTATGGCGGCTACCTCCTTGTCAGAATTGGCTGTGCCTTTGTATACAACTTTTATAGGAATGATACCTGTAGCATTGAGACCGTCTACCATTTCCTGTGAGTGGCCGTCTACGATCTTCACTGTCTCGCCTCCGTAAAGAAGCTGTGCTCCGGTAATCCACCAAAGCTCTAAATTCTCAAATGGTTTCATATTGGTTAGTTTTTGTATATGTTCATGTATTTGTATCCTGTTTATATCAGTGACGATTGTCTTTTTGATATTCTCGGAACACATTTATGACTTGTTTCTATAGCTCTTGATGCAGTTTCGCATCATCTTTGTCCACATAAGATATCAATGCTTATGCCCAGGTTGTCCATAATATGCATTAGGACCATGCTTGCGTAGGTAATGTTTCTCAATAAGGAGAGGGTTCATCTTTGTGTCAGGATTAAGTGTGAGAGAGATAAAGGCCATCTTGGCACACTGTTCCATGACTTTTGCATTGTATACAGCATTGGCTGGGGATGTGCCCCATGAAAAAGGACCATGGCATTTTACGAGAACTCCTGGTGTGTGGTCTGGGTTGATGTTTTTGAAGGAATCAATGATAACAGTACCGGTTTCTTTCTCATACTCAGCCATTTCGTTCTCAACCATATCTCTGGTGCATGGTATGTCCTTATAGAAATAATCCGCGTGTGTGGTGCCGATATTCGGAATGCTCAGACCTGCCTGTGCAAATGCAGTCGCATATGTGGAATGTGTATGCACAACACCAGAAATGTTTGGGAAAGCCTTGTACAGTTCGATATGTGTCGGAGTGTCTGAAGAAGGATTCATTGCTCCCTCAACTACTTTTCCTGTCGCAAGTTCCACAACAACCATGTCGTCTGCCTTCATGTCGTCATACGAGACTCCTGATGGCTTTATGACAATAAGTCCCTTTTCCCTGTCAATTCCACTTACGTTGCCCCAAGTGAAAATCACGAGATTCTGTTTCACAAGGTCAAGGTTTGCCTGGAATACTTTTTCTTTGAGTTCTTCCAACATAGTTCTGTATTTTTTAAGGTGATGTATTTATTCTATAGTCTGAAATCTGTTTCGTTTCCATTGTAACGGTACATGACCGCTCCACGTTTAGAGGTCAACTTGTCGATAATCTTTGTTTCCTCTATTACATTGCTCTGCTTTGCACGCTTGCGGAAATTTCGTTTGTCAATCTCCTTTCCGATTATCGCCTCGAATACATTCTGCAGTTGCGTCAGCGTGAACAATTCCGGAAGGAGAGAGAAGCATATTGGTTCATGTGAAATACGTCTCCTCAGCATAACGAGCGCATCTTCTACCATATCCCTGTGGTCGGAGAAGAGAGGGGGAATCTCATTAAGACTTACCCATTCAAGGCCATACAACTTGCGTAGTTCTTCGTCATAGTCCTTTACGTTTATAAGAGCACAATATGCTACAGAGATAACTCGTGAGCCAGGGTCACGGTTTACGGCACCATATGCGCCTACTTGGCGCATAAATATGTCTTTGAGTCCTGTCAGGCTTGTCAGAACTCTTTCGGCGGCGTTTTCGAGATTTTCTGTTTCAGCAACAAAGCCGCCATATAGAGCCCATTCCCCTCGTCCTGGATCCATTTTTCTATGTCCAAGGAGTATCTTTAACTTTCCATTGTCAAATCCGAATACGATGCAGTCTACGGAAATGTAGGCCTGTGAGTATTCTTTATAATAATCGCTCATTTATATATGTGTTTTTTCCTAAAGGATAGGGTGAAGGTGCAGCCTGTGGACCAAGCCAGAAGCTACACCTTAAATATATAGTCTAATGTTTACCAAAGTACAATATAAAGTATTGTGAGTATGATGATTACTCCTGCAGCACCGAAGTTGAACGCTTTGTCTGTCTTGAATATATCAAGATCGATAGCAACCAGCTTTGGATCCTGCACTGTATCAAGTGCATTGGAACGAAGATAGAATCCTATAGTTGCAGTCATGGCAGCGAAAAATATCATTGCTCCCTGGACACCATGGATTGCCAATGTGTGATCGAAGAATGACAACACAAGGAATATGGCAGAGAGTATTGATACTGCATAAAGGACCTTGCTCCAGAACAGTTGTGTTCTCACGGTATTCTCGCTGAGCTCGTCCGCTTTTACAGCCTTGTTGTTGTAGAGTGATATGGTGACAAACATCACGACAAGTACAATGAATACATAGCCGGAACGGATGAGGAACGGTACATCTGGCAATGTAAACTTGAACAGTATGGAGAAGAAGAATGTACCGAATGCGGCCGCCACGGCTGCTGCACCAGAAGCACGCTTCCAAAGTAGGCCAAGGCCGAAGATTACTACAACGCCAGGATATACGAATGCTGAATATTCCTGTATGAACTGGAAGGCCTGGTCAATGCCACCCATCAGTGGATAAACGGCAATGAGAGCTATAAGAAGCGCACAGACAGATGTAATACGGCCGACTGTTACAAGCTGTCTCTCGCTGGCATTCTTGTTGATAAACTGCTTGTAGATATCCATTGTAAACAATGTAGAAGTAGAGTTGAACATTGATGCAAGTGAAGATATTACAGCAGCAGCAAGTGCTGCGAAAGAAAGACCTTTGACAAATGTCGGAGTGAAGTTGCGTATAAGGAATGGGTATGCATCGTCAGAACGCTCAATGCTCCCGGCTAAAGTCTGGCGCAGTGCTTCAAGGGCTTCGCCGTCACCGTTCATGATATAGAATGCACATACACCAGGGATGCAGACGATGAATGGAATGAGAATCTTAAGGAATGCTGCGAAGATCATACCTTTTTTGGCTTCGTCAAGAGACTTGGCTGCAAGCCCCTTTTGTATGATGTATTGGTTGAAGCCCCAATAACCGAGGTTTGTCAACCACAAAGCACCGAATATAAGAACAATACCAGGGTTTGTAAAGAATGGGTCTTCTTTCTGGATTGTTACGCCATTCTCGACAACACCGTTGATGACAGGATAGAGCTCCTCGTTTCTTGTGACAACAAGGTTGAAATGTTTGTCGCCAGCCTGGTCTATACACCAGCTGTATATGTTTCCAAGGGCTTCCAATGCTCCGCATCCCCAAACTTCAGCACCGATTACGGACAGTGCGGCGTATGCTGTAATGAGACCGCCACCGACAAGGAATGTAACCTGCATGACGTCTGTCCATGCTACGGATGCAAGTCCACCATATATAGAATATAGGCCTGCGATTATGAAGAGCACGAGAATGATGACAATACGGACTTGGTCAATCTCCATACCACCGAAATGGGTTATCATATCTGTCGGAAGACCGAGAATCTGCTGTATGGCAAGTGCGCCAAGCCAAGCCACAGATGTCAGGTTCACAAAGACATAAAGGAAGAGCCATAACAGTGAGAAAGCGAGTCCTACTCCCCAGTTGTAACGCTCACGCAGGAACTGTGGTATGGTGAAGATTTTCTTCTCAATCATCAGTGGCAGGAGGAATTTGCCGACAACAAGCAGTGTAGCCGCTGCCATAAGTTCGTATGCGGCCTGGGCTATTCCTGATGCGAATGCCGAACCGGACATTCCGATGAACTGCTCAGCAGATATATTCGCTGCGATAAGCGATGCACCTACGGCCCACCATGTCAGTGTGTTGCCGGCAAGGAAATAGTCTGCTGATGATTTCTCTTCACCCTTCTTGCCACGGCTCAGAAATATACCGAGACCCACAAGCAGGATGATGTAGGCGGCAAATACGACATAGTCGATGGTCGCAAAGCCGTTGTTTTGTAA
>JAIDEM010000132.1 GCA_029054825.1 Prevotella sp.
TCCAAAAGATGGATACTCACCCTCTGGCACATCTGGATGCGCTTTCACCCATTCCATTTTCTGATTCTCATAAAAGCCGAGAGCCTCTTCCTGCATCACACCTTTATAGAAATTGCATGCAGATGTTGCCACAAGATCTTCTCCCTGACGCTGATTGACACGTTGCGGCATGATTTCCGGATTGAACATCACTGGCACCAGTTCCTCTATAAGTCCCTCAACCGTCTGTCCATCTTCCAGCGGAAGCCTGTCTATCGGACATGACAGCACAGCCTGCACAAAGTCTTCCTTCGTAAAATCAGGCAAGAACTTCTGACAACTGTAATGATGGTGTATGCCACTTGAGAACCACACACGCTTCAGATACTCCGAATCCGGGAAACAGACCTCAAGCACCTTTCTTATCTTCAGATTGAAACTGCCATGCTGATCGAAAGTGATATCCCTACCCCACAATGTCGCCTGTGACAGGCAATACACAAGACGCTTCTGCCTAATGGTCAATGTATCAAAGTCTTTCAGCTTATATCTCAACAGTTGAATGTCTGCAAAACGCTCCATATAATAAAAACCTATCAGTCAATGTATTATGTCATTCAAAAGCTATACCGTCAAACGATGCCGTTGCTTTATATAGTTCACGTTGTCTCTCCTCCTCAGCATGTTTCTTTTCCTGTTCCTGCGCAAGCCACTCCTTTGGTTTCATTCCAACAAACTTGCCGAACGCATTATAGAAACTCTGACGTGTAGAGAAGCCAGCCGAATAAGATATATCCTCCATTGTCAAAGTGTTCTGAGGGTCAAGCATTATCTGCTTTGCCTCCTCTACACGCAACTTGTTGACAAGCTCAGAGAAATTACACCCATAATGCAGTCGTATTGCTGCACTGAGATAACGCGTATTCGTGCCAATGCTTTGTGCCAGTTGAGCTGCCGTAAAGTTGACATTACGGTAGCGTCTCCCCACAAATACATACTTATGCACGCCCTTTTTTATTTCCATAAGCCTTTGACGGCTTATTCTTGCACTGTACTGTTTCTCTTCAGGTAAATCAAAATCAATCATATCGCCACAAACAACAGATGTTCATCCAATGATATCCTATTCTTTCTGCAAAGTTACAAATTTATCATCATAACACCAAATATCCAGCTAGAATTGTAGATCTCGGT
>JAIDEM010000133.1 GCA_029054825.1 Prevotella sp.
ACCCTATTCAGCGCAGAAAATTCAGATGTTTTGTTTACAATGCGTATGACTTGCTGCCCTTCTGAAAGACATATATCTGCAAAAGGAACGTCAGGCTCGGTAAGCAAGATGATAATCTGTGCTTTTTCCGATGCCTTGAGAGAACGCTCGATACCCATCTTCTCTATACTGTCGTCAGTATTTCTGATACCAGCGGTATCTATAAAGCGGAAAAGATAGCCGTCTATCGTAATGGTATCCTCGATGACATCTCGTGTTGTGCCTTGTATATCCGACACTATGGCACGATCATCACGAAGAAGAGCGTTCAGCAATGTTGACTTTCCCACGTTAGGAGCCCCGATAATGGCAACCGGTATACCTTTCTTTATAGCATTGCCTTGTGCAAAGCTATTCGAGAGATGTCGTATCTCCATGCAGACTTGTTGCGCAAGAGACATCAGCTCTCCTCTATCGGCAAATTCAAGGTCTTCATGATCTGAAAAGTCAAGTTCAAGTTCAAGCAATGATGTAAGATGCAGCAGTTTGTCACGCAGCTCACGCAATTTCAGTGATATGCCTCCACGCATCTGTTGCATTGCAACATGATGCTGTGCTGAATTTTGCGATGCAATGAGGTCTGCTACAGCCTCTGCTTGTGAGAGATCCATCTTGCCGTTAAGGAATGCACGTTGTGTAAACTCACCTGGTCCTGCCAACGCACATCCGTTGTCTACAAGAAGTTGCAGCACCTGCTGGAGGATATAGCTTGAGCCGTGGCACGATATTTCTACAGTATCTTCGCCTGTATAGCTCCGTGGCGCACGACATAGAGTGACAATGACATCATCTATATCCAATATATGTCCATAATGCATGGTATAGCCATCCGCCGAGGAAATATCTTTGCTGAAAATATTATTCACCGCAGATATAGCTTCTGGCCCTGATACTCTGACGATTCCGATAGCACCACCTTGTGCTGTACATATTGCGCATATTGTTTTCATTGGCATAAATTGAATATATCAGGCTGGAAACATTACAGCCTACAAATGACAAAGGTACTGATTTTTTCTGTATTACTACTGACTTTTGCGTTTTTTATACATAAACTTAACAATAAATGTCATAAAATCAAGAGATATATTATTCGTTCGCAAAAAAAATGAATATTGTAAAGAATAACATATAAAGAACAACGAGATAAACAATATTATTGTATTACCAATTATAGACAGAAATAAGAATCATTAACAGATTTGCGACAGCATTTTGTTATAGTAACTTAAAATCTGAATTTGCAACTGTCTGTTATTAAATTATTTTTGTATCTTTGCACTTTAGAAAATAACACAACAATAGAAAAATATGTTTGAGAACTTGAATGAACGTCTGGAAAGGTCGTTCAAGATACTGAAGGGTGAAGGGAAAATCACCGAAATCAACGTAGCGGAAACGCTTAAAGATGTACGCCGTGCGCTCCTTGACGCCGATGTCAATTATAAAGTAGCGAAGACTTTTACAGATACTGTTAAGCAGAAGGCTTTAGGCATGAATGTGTTGACAGCCATCAAGCCTGGCGAGCTTATGGTCAAGGTGGTCCATGACGAACTGGCAGCACTGATGGGAGGAAAGGCTACAGACTTGAAACTGGAATCGACTCCTGGCCATCCTGCTATAATTCTGATGGCTGGTCTTAACGGTGCAGGTAAGACAACCATGTCGGGAAAGCTTGCCCTGATGCTGAAGTCCAAACAACATAGGCGTCCGTTGCTTGCAGCCTGCGACACATTCCGTCCTGCTGCCATGGAACAGCTCCGTGTACTTGCCGAGCAAGTAGAGGTGCCATGCTATATAGAGGATGGCGCCACAGACCCAGTTGCTGTTGCAAAGGCAGCCATCAACCATGCACGCCTTAATGGTAATGACATCGTCATTATTGATACCGCGGGACGTCAGTCAATAGATGAAGAGCTGATGGTTCAGATCAGAAATATCAAAGATGCTGTCAATCCGGACGAGACTCTCCTTGTCATTGATGCGATGATCGGTCAGGAGGCTGTTGCCACAGCAAAGACCTTTAATGAAAGACTTGAAATAGACGGCGTTATCCTCACAAAGCTGGATGGTGACACACGTGGCGGTGCTGCCCTGTCTGTACGTGCCGTCGTTGACAAGCCTATAAAATTCATCGGCACAGGTGAGAAGATGGAGGCTTTCGATGTCTTCCATCCTGAGCGTATGGCCGACCGTATTCTCGGCATGGGTGACGTTGTCTCACTCGTGGAGCGTGCCCAACAACAGTTTGATGAAGAAGAAGCAAAGCGTCTTGAGAAGAAGATACGCAAGAACAAGTTTGACTTCAATGACTTCCTAAGCCAGATTCAGCAAGTGAAGAAGATGGGCAATGTGAAAGACCTTGCCGCAATGATTCCAGGTGTAGGAAAGGCTATAAAAGATATAGAGATACCAGAAGATCCGTTCAAGAACATAGAAGCCATCATCGGTTCTATGACACCGAAGGAACGCGAAAATCCGGACATTATCAACCAGTCACGCCGCCAGCGCATAGCAAAAGGTTCCGGAACGGACATACAGGAGGTAAACCGCCTGCTCAAACAGTTTGACCAGACACGCAAGATGATGAAGATGGTGACAGGCATGGGACCGGGCAAGATGATGGCAATGGCCAATGCAATGAAAAATATGAGACGATAACATTATATGTGTGCGTTGCCGTATATGCGGCAACGCATCTTAATTTATTTTCATTCAATGTACCAGTTAATAGACGGAAAGGCAACAGCCGCAGCTATAAAGGCTGAGATTGCAGAAGAGGTAAAGGACATCATGGCAAAAGGTGGCAAGCAGCCACATCTTGCCGCAGTGCTTGTAGGACACGACGGAGGTTCTGAGACTTATGTGAAGAACAAGGTTCTCGCCTGCGAGGCTTGTGGATTCAAGTCGACATTGATACGCTATGAGGATGATATCACAGAGCAGGAATTGCTTGAGTGTGTGGACAAACTCAACAAGGACGAGGATGTTGACGGATTTATCGTGCAGCTTCCTCTGCCGAAACATATCAATGAGCAGAAAGTCATCGAAGCCATAGACTACAAAAAGGATGTCGACGGATTCCATCCTATAAATGTAGGCCGCATGGCTATCGGACTCCCATGTTTCATTTCTGCCACACCGCTTGGCATCATAACTCTGCTGAAGCGTTACAATATTGAGACAAGCGGAAAGAAATGTGTAGTCCTCGGCCGTTCAAACATTGTAGGCAAACCTATGGCACAGCTCATGATGCAGAAGCAATACGGCGACTCTACTGTCACTGTATGCCATTCTCACTCGGCAGACTTGAAGAAAGAGTGTCGTGAGGCAGACATCATCATTGCAGCGATAGGCAGTCCAAACTTCGTTACTGCTGATATGGTGAAAGACGGTGCAGTTATTGTTGATGTCGGCACAACTCGCGTACCAGACTCCACACGCAAATCCGGCTTCAGACTCACAGGAGACGTGAAGTTTGATGAGGTTGCCGAGAAATGTTCGTTCATCACTCCTGTACCTGGCGGTGTAGGTCCGATGACCATTTGCTCTCTTATGAAAAACACTCTCTCCGCAGGAAAGAAAGAGTTTTACAAGTAGGCATAAAGCATTAAGATACAGAATCGTATAAACCGGATATTGTTTGTTTAGGCTCAGTGGACTATCTTCACTGAGCCTAAATCGTTTTTATTTCTGTGAAATTGCAATAATAACAGATATTTGTTCTTTTGGTTTCTTAATGATATAAGTTACCATTTTCCGTAGGAATGGTATTACAGGCTGCCAACTACAGAAAAGCGTTCCAAAGACTATCTCTGTTTGCAGAAAGCAAAGACATCCGTCAATACAGGTTATACAACGAAACCATATCCTGTGTGTCATATTATAAAGAACATTGATTTACAATGCCTTACAGAGGTCACCTTTTGCTACATGAAAGGTGACCTCTCATATTATCAAGTGTGACACTTGGAAATGTGAAACGTCACACTTGAAAACGTCACTAAATAAGAATGGAAATATCAGTAAAAATGTTTGAGTTGCAGAAACATCCGACAGGGCAACAATTATAATACTAAAAAATGAATAAATTGTACATTTAATGAAAGAAAAACATCGTTTCTTGGAAAAATATTAGTATATTTGCACAAAATTATCATAGATTGGGTGAAGCCTGTCTTTGCAGTCTGTTTTACGAGGAAAGAACCTCTTTTGTATTGAGGTCTTGAGCGAGGACTCTGCAGAGCCTGCGTTTGCCCGGATGTCAAATCGTCTCTGTCCCCCTTACGTAGCGGGGGATGAAAGCAGACTAAAAACATGAATAACTGATGAAAGTATTGAAATTTGGCGGAACGAGTGTCGGTTCCGTTGAAAGTATCCTCAGCCTGAAGAGGATTGTGCTCCGTGCTGCCGCAGAACAGCCTGTAGTGGTTGTTGTCAGTGCCCTCGGCGGCATAACAGACAAGCTCCTTCTTACATCACGACTTGCTGTAGACGGAAAGGAAGAGTGGAAGCAGGAGTTTGACGCGATGGTTGACCGCCATCATAAAATGATAGACACTATCATTACAGATTCCAGGAATAGGGAAAAGCTTTTCTGTACTGTAGACGCACTGCTCGAGCAGTTGCGCTCCATCTATTCTGGCGTATATCTCATACACGACCTTTCTCCAAAAACACAGGATGCCATAGTTTCTTACGGCGAGCGTCTGTCATCACAGATTGTGGCAACGCTTATAGAGGGCGCACACTGGTTTGACTCACGCGACTTTATCAAGACGGCATCAAAGAACGGCAAGCACATCCTCGATTCAGAGTTGACCAACAGGCTTGTCAAGAAGACCTTTGCCGACCTTCCGCACATATCCCTCGTGCCTGGTTTCATATCCATGGACAAGGACAATGGCGAGACAACGAATCTCGGTCGTGGCGGCTCTGACTACACGGCATCCATCATTGCCGCTGCGCTCAGTGCTGAAGTCCTTGAGATATGGACAGATGTCGATGGCTTCATGACAGCTGATCCAAGAGTGATACCAGCAGCTTATACCATCAATCAGCTCTCTTTCATTGAGGCCATGGAGCTGTGCAATTTCGGCGCAAAGGTCATATACCCTCCGACAATCTATCCCGTATGCGTCAAGAACATCCCAATCAGGGTCAAGAACACCTTCAATCCACAGCACCCGGGAACACTCATAAAGAACAAAGTCGACGACGACAACAAGCCAATCAAAGGTATCTCCAGTATCAAGGGGACAACTCTCATAACAGTGACAGGCCTCTCTATGGTAGGTGTCATAGGTGTCAACCGCCGTATCTTCACAGCCCTTGCCGAGCAGGGCATCTCCGTTTTCCTTGTCTCCCAGGCTTCGTCAGAGAACTCTACATCAATAGGTGTGCAGGACAATGATGCAAAGCGTGCTGTGACTGTCCTCAACAATGAGTTTGCAAAGGAGATAGAGACAGGTGCCATGTATCCGATGTCGGCGGAAAGCGGCCTTGCCACGATTGCCATTGTCGGCGAGAACATGAAGCATACTCCAGGCATTGCCGGCAAACTTTTCGGTGCACTGGGACGCTCCGGCATCTCCATTATAGCGTGTGCACAGGGTGCATCAGAGACAAACATCTCATTTGTTGTCCAGGAGCAATACCTCCGCAAGTCCCTTAATGTCATACACGACTCCTTTTTCCTTTCGGAATACAAGGTGCTCAATATCTTCATCTGCGGCGTTGGTACCGTGGGAGGAAAACTGATAGAGCAGATAAGGGATCAGCAGGAAATACTGAAGAAGAACAGTCGCCTGAACCTCAACGTGGTAGGAATAGCATCTTCTAAGAATGCAATCTTCTCCCGTGACGGCATCGACCTGCAGACCTACCGCGAACAGCTTGACAAAGCAGAGCCGAGCAATGCGCGGAAAATGCTTGAAGGTATCCTTAAGATGAATATCTTCAACAGCGTCTTCGTCGACTGTACGGCATCCATTGATGTGTCAAAACTGTACCAATCCCTTCTTGAGCACAATGTCAGTGTGGTAGCATGCAATAAAATCGCGGCATCGTCAACATACAACAACTACAAAAGACTGAAAGAGACGGCACTCGCCCATGGCGTGAAATTCCGTTTTGAAACGAATGTAGGTGCAGGTCTGCCTATCATCGGCACAATCAACGACCTTGTACATTCCGGCGACCATATACTGAAGATAGAGGCCGTGCTGTCCGGAACGCTGAATTTCATATTCAACGAGCTTTCCGCAGATGTTCCTTTCTCGGAGACAGTGCGCCGTGCAAGCGTGGAAGGTTACTCGGAACCGGATCCACGCATAGACCTTTCTGGTATGGATGTAGTCCGCAAACTTGTCATTTTGGCACGGGAGGCAGGATATAAGGTTGAGCAGGAGGATGTTGAGAAGCATCTTTTTGTTCCGGAAGAATACTTTGAGGGCAGTGTTGATGACTTCTGGAATAAGCTCCCTGACCTCGACGAACAGTTTGAGGCTGAGCGCAAAGTCATGGAAGAGAACAATATGAGATGGCGTTTTGTCGCAAGGCTCGAAGACGGCAAGACGAGTGTGTCTTTACAGAAAGTGCCACATGACCATCCGTTCTTTGAACTTGCAGGTTCCAACAACATAGTATTGCTTACAACGGAGCGCTACAAGGAGTATCCAATGCTTATACAAGGCTATGGAGCTGGAGCGTCAGTCACAGCAGCCGGCGTATTTGCCAATGTGATGTCTATTGCCAATATATAATATGTGATAACAGATAAATGACATGAAACACATTATTATTATAGGCGATGGCATGGCCGACTGGCATAATGAAGAGCTGGGCGGCAAGACTCTGTTGCAGGCTGCCAATACTCCTTATATGGATCAGCTTGCACGAAAAGGACGCACGGGACTGCTGAGAACCGTACAGGACGGATTCCATCCAGGCTCGGAAGTGGCAAATTCCGCCATACTCGGTTATGACCAAGAAGAGGTGTACGAGGGACGTGGCCCGCTTGAAGCAGCGTCCATTGGAGTGACACTTGGTCCTGACGATATGGCCATACGCTGCAATCTGATATGCATCGAGGACGGAAAAATCAAGAACCACTCATGCGGACATCTGGAAACTGAGGATGCAAGGATTCTTATAGAATATCTGCAAGACAATCTCAGCAATGACCGCATACGCTTCTATCCAGGAATACAGTATCGGCATCTACTCGTCATAAAAGGCGGAAACAAACATATACAGTGTATCCCACCTCATGACGTGCCTGGTCAGCCATGGCGTCCATTGTTAGTGAAAGCATCGGAGAGTACAGACAACCATGCCGAAGCGACAGAACTGACGCCGCAGCAGACAGCTGATATCATCAATGAACTTACCGTAAAGTCGCAGGAACTCCTTGCCAAGCATTGGCTGAACAAGGAACGCATAGCGCAAGGAAAAGACCCGGCAAACAGTATATGGACATGGGCTGGCGGTTACAGGCCACACATGAAACCGCTGCCGGAGCGTTTCCCGCAGATAAAGCGTGGAGCGGTGATTACTGCTGTAGACCTTATCCGCGGCATAGGAACACTTGCCGGACTGAGATGTATTGATGTCGAGAGAGCAACAGGGCTGTATGACACGAACTACGAAGGCAAGGCCGAGGCTGCAATAAAGGCATTGCAGGACGGAGACGATTTCGTTTATCTCCATGTAGAAGCAAGTGACGAAGCTGGACACGAGGGCAATCTCGAACTGAAAATGAAGACAATAGAAGACCTTGACTCCCGTATTATCGGCCCTATCTATGAGGCTGTAAAGGGCAAGGAGGTCGCCATCTCGGTATTGCCAGACCACCCTACCCCTGTCCGCCACCGCACTCATACTGCCGAGCCCGTACCGTTTCTCATATATGCACCGGGAATGTCCCCTGATTCGGTACAGCAATATGATGAGGATTCCTGCAAGGAAGGAAGTTATGGACTGCTTGAAAAAGACGGGTTCATAAAGGCCTTTATGGAAATCTGATTATTTCAGTCATAGTAAAAAGAAGATTATGCTATATTACTCAACAAACAAAAAAGCCCCACTCGCGACACTCGAAAAGGCTGTCATAAAAGGTCTTGCAGAGGATAAGGGACTTTATATGCCCGAACACATCAGCCCTCTTCCGAAAGAGTTTTACGACAATATCGAGACACTCTCCTTTCAGGAGATAGCCTGCAAGGTTGCCGAGGCGTTCTTCGGCGAAGACATTGACGCCGAGTCGTTACGGGATATCGTGTATGACACCTTACAGTTTGACTGTCCTGTAGAGAAAGTCACAGACAGCATATACACCCTTGAACTGTTTCATGGCCCGACACTTGCCTTTAAGGATGTCGGCGCACGCTTTATGGCTCGTCTGTTGCAATATTTCCTGAGAAAGGAAGGCCAGCTTGACAAGGAGCATGAGGTGAATGTCCTTGTCGCGACATCAGGCGATACAGGGTCTGCCGTGGCAAACGGATTCCTTGGCGTTGAGGGCATTCATGTCTATGTCCTTTATCCGAAAGGCAAGGTCAGTCCTATACAGGAGTGTCAGTTCACGACACTTGGCAGGAATATTACGGCCATAGAGGTAGACGGTGTATTTGATGACTGCCAGGCTCTTGTCAAGGCAGCGTTCATGGATGAGGAATTGAACCGGTGCATGAAGCTGACATCTGCTAACTCCATAAACGTTGCGCGCTTCCTTCCGCAGGCATTCTACTATTTCAATGCCTATGCACGCATGAAGGAGAAAGGACTTGCAGACCAGTTGGTTATATGTGTGCCGTCAGGAAATTTCGGCAATATATGTTCTGCCCTTTTCGGCAAGCGGATGGGACTGCCGGTGAAGCGTTTCATAGCTGCAAACAATGCCAACGACATCTTCTATCAGTATCTGCAGACTGGTGTCTATACGCCGCAGGCTTCCGTACAGACCATCGCGAACGCTATGGACGTCGGAGCCCCTTCCAATTTCACACGTATTCATGAGCTTTACAACGGCAGTCATGCAGATATATGCGCGGACATCTCCGGTGCTGCATACAGCGACGATATGATTCGTGAGACAATGAAGTCATGCTATGCAGATACAGGATATATCCTTGACCCTCATGGCGCATGTGGCTACAGGGCTCTGCAGGAGTCACTGCATGATGGGGAAGTCGGTGTCTTCTGCGAGACAGCACATCCGGCAAAGTTCAAAGAGACAGTCGACAGCATACTTGCCTCCGACATTGACATACCGGCACGCCTTCAGGCGTTTATGGGCGGAGAGAAGCAAGCTGTGCCGATGACAAAGGATTTCAATGAATTCAAAGAATTTCTTCTTAACAAATAAAGATATGAAAAGACTACTGATTATAGCTCTTGCCGTTATGCCATTAAGTCTGATGGCGCAGTCTGAGTGGGAATTGCCTGATGACATGAAAGCGAAGATGCAGGAGAGCAAAAGAGAACAGAAAGAACCGACAGCGTCTCTTGACAAAGATTCAAAAGACGACATTGTAAGGATTGACCCTAAATATGCAGCAGGAACAGTGCCCGAAGTCAACGGGAAAGTGGAATGGAACAAGACCATCATCGCTTCTGGAAAATCCGCTGACGAATTGTACGACCGTGTACTGAAGGCTATACAGGCAATGGCGAAAGATACCATACAATCAAAAAGCAGCCGTATTGCCGCAGTCAATAAAAGCGAGCACATCATTGCAGCGAAATTTGACGAAGAGATGGTATTTTCATCCTCTTTTCTTTCAAAAGACTATACACGCTTCCGCTACACACTTGTTACAAATTGCGAGGATGGCGCTGTAAACATCCGACTCTACCGCATTTCCTATGAATACAGCGTCAATAAAAAGGAAATATACACAGCAGAGGAATGGATAACAGACAGCAAAGCCATCAACAAGAAAGGCACGAAACTTTATCCTCTAAGCGGAAAGTTCCGCAGAAAAACGATAGACCGTGTAGAGGAAATCTTCAAATATTTTTCACAAACAATCAAATAAAGAGTAACGATGGAAATACATAAAAGAGGTGAAGACACAGAGGAAAAGACAGGCAAGAGCCGTGTTTTCCTTATACGCCAGATACTTAATGTCATTTTTATGATAGGTGCTATCGCTGGCGGTCTGCTTTATTGGTTCATGCCTGAACCGACATTAGGCATACTTGTCATAATGACATCCATGTTCTTCAAAATGGCAGAATGTGTATTGCGGTTCAGAAAATGAGCAGGCAAAGAAAGCGATATTCTCTATAAACGGTATAAATGGAAAGAATTCTCATCATAACACTCTTGTTCTTTTGTGCTGTCACCTCCAATGCGCAATTTGACGACACCATATTATCCGATGACGGAACTATGGTCGATGCTGACGGCATGATGACGACAAGCAGGCGCGACTCCACCAAGCAACATAAGAAAATACCTAAGGGACTGTATGTCTGGACTGTGAATGACATATCAGGAGACATCTCTCCTGCCAGCCCAGACACGACTTCATACCTGCGTATGAATCATGTCTTCGCATCTGGGATATACGGTGAATACCAGACACTTGGGAATAACGGTTCGCCACGCATCAACAGGATATTCATAGACAGAGACGACGAAGACGAATTCCTGTTCACGAACGGATGGTCACAGACCATCGTAAAGCCAAAAGAGTTTCGCTTTACCAATACCCTTTCCCCGATAACGGTCTTGGACTATAACACATGTGGCAACAAGACAAACGGCGAAGACCATCTGAAAGCCCTGTTTGCGGTAAATGCCAGCAAGAAGCTGGGACTGGGGTTTAAGTTCGACTACCTGTATGCCAGAGGATACTATCAGAACCAGAGCACATCACACTTCAACTACACCATGTGGGGCAGCTATCTTGGCGACAGATACCAGGCACACCTACTGATGTCCACCAATCACCAGAAACAGGCTGAGAATGGTGGTATTCAGGATGATAACTACATAAAGCATCCTGAGATGTTCACAGAAAGCCTCAGCGAGAACGAGATACCGACAATACTCCGTGACAACTGGAACCGGCACGATAACCAGCATCTGTTCTTCACACACCGCTACAACCTCGGATTCAAGCGCCGCGTCCCTATGACAGAACAGGAGATAGAGGCAAGAAAATTCGCCATCGCCGCCGCCGAGGAAAAAGCCGCCGAGGAACGTAAGGCAAAGGAAGAAGCAGGCACCGGCGAAATCTTCGACAACAAGCCACAGGAGAAAGAAGAAGACTTCACAAAAGAGGAGTATGTCCCTGTGACAAGCTTCTTCCATACAGCACAGCTTGACAATTACCGCAGGAAATATATCGCATACGACTCGCCGGCAGACTATTACAAGGACGATTTCTACCATCTTGAGACAGACTCCATAAACGACCGGTACAAATACCTCTGCCTGCGCAATACCTTCGGCATATCCCTTCTTGAAGGATTCAACAAATATGCAAAGGCCGGACTGAAAGTATTCGCCACAAGCGAGCTGAACCACTACTCCAATCCGATATCGCCCGATGAATACAGAAGCTGGAGTGAACACAATTTCAGCATCGGAGGCGAACTGTCAAAGCACAAAGGCAAGACCTTCCATTTCGATGTCATGGGAAAAGTCTGTGTCATAGGAGAAGATGTCGGCCAATTCGACATCAACGCCGAAGCCGATGTCCACTTCCCACTGCTCGGCGATACAGTCAGTGTCCACGCTAAGGGAGGATTCAGTCTCAGTTCGCCAAACGACTACCTCGAGAGTTTCACGTCACGCCATTTCCAGTGGGACGAATCCTTCAGCAACGAGACACGCACACACATCGAAGGCGCTCTCTCCCTCCGACGCACACAGACACACCTGCGCTTTGCCATAGACAATATCACAAACTATACATACCTCGGGACATCATACACCCTGGGGGAGAACAACGCCCATATAGCCACGACAGTCACACCACACCAAGCGTCAAGCATACAGGTCGTTACAGCCCAGCTGATGCAGAACCTGAGATTCGGCATACTTCACTTTGACAACATACTCACATTCCAGCAGAGCTCAGACAACGTCGTGCTGCCGCTGCCGAAACTCAATGTCTACACCACCCTGTATCTCCGCTTCAAGATAGCCAAGGTGCTTGCCACGGATTTCGGCGTCGACATGCGCTGGTTCACCAGATACCATGCACCCGAATACGTCCCCCAGCTGCAGACATTCGCCATCCAGGAGAATGAGGATATACGTACAGAGGTCGGAAACTACCCGATATGCAATGTCTATGCGAACTTCCAGCTGAAACAATGCCGGTTCTTCGTAATGATGAGCCATGTCAACTGCACAGGCAAGGGAAACTATTTCCTCACACCCCATAACCCCATCAACGGACGCGTCTTCCGCTTCGGACTAAACTGGACATTCAATAACTGATGAATCTCGAACTAATGCACTTCATCGAGACGGAGATACTCCCTCGATACAACCGCTTCGACCGCGCCCACTCCATGCGCCATGTCAATAATGTGATAAACAACTCGCTGAAACTGGCACACAAGACAGGCGCAGACGAGGATATGGCATACGTCATAGCCGCATACCACGATCTCGGGCTTGAAGGACCTCGGGCCATACATCATATCACCTCTGGAAAGATACTCCTTGCCGACGCAAGACTCAAGCGATGGTTCTCTCCCGAACAGATAAAGATAATGAAAGAAGCCGTAGAAGACCACCGCGCATCTGCATCCAAAGCCCCGAGAAGCCTCTACGGAAAGATCGTAGCCGAGGCAGACCGCGAACTGGAACCCGACACCATCATGCGCCGCACCATAGAGTATGGCCTCGACCATTATCCTGAGAAAAGCAAGGAAGAGCATTTCTCACGCTTCAGTAAACATCTCGAAGATAAATACTCCATACGCGGATATATCCATCTTTGGATACCCGGCTCGGAAAACGAACAACACCTGAAGGACATCCGGAATATCATCGCCTCGCCCACACTCCTCCGCGAAAATTTCGAGAGGATATTTGAAAAGGTGACGGAAGACACTATATAATAAACATTTTTGATTTGTAAAACTAAAAAAGGAGGTAGAAACCAGACAAAACAGAAACGGAACGCAAAAGGAAACTGACACTTGGAAGAGTATCATTCCGCAGGTTGAGAACGTTAGAAACACCGCTCAGAAATGTGCGGCATAAAAAAGCAAACCGAAAGAGCGTTTCCATTCCGTATACTTGAAATGAACAGATAAACATATTGAGCTTTTAGCTCTTGTTCTCTCTTTGTAGAATACCGCCAATATTCATCCTATGAGAACAAGCTGTTGAAGGTTCACGCTTATAAGGCGTGAGCTATTCTTTGCTTGTTATAGGATAAGGTCACTTGGCGGTAACCATACAAAGAGGCAAGCAAATAGAATGGTTACACGCCTTTCTTTTCACATCTAAAAACAAAAATCAATGAACAAAATATTCACTATGGTTGCTATGACATTGGTAATTGCATATAATGCTATAGCACAAACAGTTACAGGGCATTTCTATTTGGGATCCCCCCAAACAGTAGCACTTTCCATGCCAAAAGAATTTGCTTCTGACAATACGCCTTTGATCTTTCTGTATGACAACACCAACTCTCCATATGATAATACAAAGGAGAACAATCTATTGATATATGACGAGAATCTTAACCTGAAAAAGACCATCCATCTTCAGGGAGACAAAACATTTGATTATCAACTCACTTATCAAGATCAGGAACGCGATGCGTATGTAGATGAAAAAAGAAGAGAACAATTTCGCGAATATGGGTCATATGAAGAGTTCATACAGAACATGAAGACAAACACCCCATCATTTTGCGAATCAAGTTTGATTGTCAAAGAACAGGAAAATGGAGACCGCATAATATCTGTCGACTGGTCAAACAGTTACTCGCAGTATAACTTTCAGTTTTTCTTTGCCTATAAGTATTTCGGAACGAAATATCCGAAAACCTATTTCGTCTGGCATAAAGACGGTATCGTAACAGGCTACAACGCAAGTTATGCTGTCACATATTCCGAATGGAAAACTGTCGGCACACATGTAGAAAACAAGCAAGAGCCTTTAGGCAGGCTACGCCTGTGCAATATAAACCTTAACAATGGTGACGGTAGAAACGATTGTTTTTTCGAAGTGTCACAGACTTTGTTCAATGAAGACGAGGAATTTGAATATATCATACCCAAATACAAATTATCGTCAAATGGAAAAAGACCAGCGGACGGCGAAGATGTTATCAAACCGTGGGATCCATATCAGGATGAGAACATTGTAACGACACAGACCGTGGTAATTTCAGAGGACAAGTATTTGGCCTTGACAGGTTTCCAAGTCGTTTCGGAAAATGGCGATATCATAAAAGACTTGAATTTTGACAGCGGTTTTGAAGGCTACATAGAAGATAGTTATGCTTTTGTAATAACGATTGGCAACAATACATATCTCGCATTTGACGGTTCTTCTGACGGTAATGACGCTACAGTCTTTTATAAGATAGACAAAACATCTACAGATATTAAACAGGTGATGAAAGCTCCAGCATCCATGAAATTATTTCCTTCTGTAACAGACAGGAATACTCCGATAAACATCAGTTTCGGAGATGACAATCCATCGGGCTCCGAGATAGTCGTTGTCTCTGCAAACGGGACAGAGGTAAAGAAGCAGGCCATTCCTGCAGGAGAGACATCGGCACAAATGTTTATCCCTTCTGGCACAGGGATTTATTGCGTGAGCAGAGTTCAGGCCAACAAAGTGACAGACACTCGGAAGATTATCGTCAAGTGATACTCACAGAAATACATTGGAGGGAGAAAATATACATCCCATGTGGATTTTCATTTTAGTCCCCCACTACAGGGTTATTCCATACCGATAACAAACAATGCTACTGATGCGATCTTATCACATCAGTAGCATTTTTATTATAATAACACTTTTACAATCCTTGTCTCGAGAAGCTACATTTCGTTAGTAGTCTCCATCATTTTACATTCTCACGCACCTGTTTTTGAGATACTCGTCGAGAATCACCATTGCGGTCATCGCTTCTACGACTGGTACGGCACGGGGCAGGACGCAGGGGTCGTGGCGTCCCTTGGCTTTCAGCACAGTGGCGTTGCCTCGGGTGTCTATGGTCTCCTGCTCCATGAGGAGTGTGGCTACGGGCTTGAAGGCTATGCGGAAGACGATATCCTGACCGTTTGACAGTCCTCCCTGGATGCCGCCGCTGTGGTTTGTCTTTGTCTGGACACGGCCTTCGGCGTCTGTGAAGAACACATCGTTCTGCCTGGAGCCGCGTGCTGATGCTCCGCCGAAGCCTTCGCCGTATTCAAAACCTTTGACGGCGTTTATGCTCAGCATGGCTTTCCCGAGAACAGCATGCAACTTATCAAACTCAGGAGAGCCAAGTCCGACAGGGCAGCCTGTCACGACACACTGTATGATTCCACCAATGGTATCGCCATCTTTCTTGACATCCTTTATCAGCTGTTCCATCTCCAGAGCTTTCGGCTGGTCTGGACAACGGACTGCATTATGTTCGGCTGTAGACAGGTCATAGCGCTTGTAATCCGTACCGATACATATATTGCCGACCTGCATGGTATATGCATGAATTTCTACACCCAGTTGTCTTAAAGCCAGTTTTGCCAAAGCTCCTGCCACGCAACGGCTTATTGTAATACGCGCAGAGGTTCTTCCTCCGCCACGGTGGTCTCTGACACCATACTTTTCATGGTATGTATAGTCTGCATGTGATGGGCGGAATACACAACGCATATTCTCATAGTCTTGTGAATGCTGATTCTGGTTGCGAACAATAAACCCTATCGGTGCTCCCGTTGACCGGCCTTCAAAGACTCCACTGAGAAACTCCACCTTGTCTTCTTCTTTACGGCTTGTCGTTACAGCACTCTGCCCTGGACGCCTACGGTTAAGTTCCTGCTGGATAAATTCCATGTCAATATCTATCCCTGCCGGCATACCATCGACAACACCACCTACAGCTACGCCGTGACTCTCGCCGAAAGTCGTCAAAGTGAATATCGTGCCTGTGCTATTCGACATATTGATTGTTGCTTGTATTATTTATGGATAATTACTCCTTGGCCTTAATTCTATTGGCCATTTCACGAAGCGTTCTTTATCAATTGCAGCCGCCGCAGCCGCCGTCACAGCTGTGGCAGTCTCCTCCGTGGCAGCCGCCGCAGTTTCCACATCCGCCTTCTCCTGCGAGATGTGCCATCATGGCCTGTATCTCCTGTGGGGATGCTTCGACTTTCTCGACAATGCTTCCGACAAAGTTCAATGTCTTGCCTGCCAGAGGATGGTTTAGATCCATCTTGACAATCGTGTCGGTGATTTCAAGCACATGTCCGAAGAAGTGTGCGCCATCCTCATTGTTGAGGGGGACTATTGCGCCTGTCTTGATATGCTGTGAGTCAAACTTGCCGTCTATGGTGAACATCTCTTTGTCCAGATCCAGTATACGGTCGGCATGATAATCTCCGTATGCTTCATCTTTCTCTACAATGAAGTCAAATGTGTCACCGACATTTAGTCCGACGGTCTGCTCCTCAAACTTGTCAAGGGTCATTGAAAATCCCGACAGGTAGCGGAACGGCACTTCCTTTGTCGTTTCTTCCTCGAGCACGCGTTTCCCGTCCTCGTCAATGGTATAGAGCTTATAGTCCACTCCGATTCTGTAATTCTTGATGTCTGCCATGATTATTGTTGTTTGGTTATTTGGTCGTTGGGTGGTTGGGGTGTTTGGTCATGAGGTTGTTTTTGGGGTTATAGTATAGGAAGTGTAATCTCCGTACAAAGTTCCGATTAAGCGAGAACAGTCGAAAGCCTGCTTTCTGACTGTCGAGCGGAAGGAACTTCGAGCAAAGCTCAACCGCCTGACCGCACGACCGTACGCAACCGCCTACTTGTCTGTAATATGCAGGAACCTTGTCGCCATTGACAGCAGAGAGCGATCCTTATTGTCGATGAAAGCGTCAAGCAGCAATGTCTTGCCGTCCAGCGGGATGACATCATAGTCGGCTATCGCTGCTGGAATAAGACTTGAATAGCCTTCCTCCAGCGTTATCTCATGTTCTTCAGACGAGGCCGTGCGCATCCGTATCTTGCAGTCGCCTTTCAGACACATTGTTATTATAAACGAATCATACTTGAGCAGGTTGCGATGAAACGGCGCTTCAATGTCCACCACACGCACATTGAAGTATGGAGAGTCTATACAATGATTGGCGCGATGCGCGTCATCGTCGTAGACCGTGCGGTATTGGTCCAACACCTCAAAGTCGAGAGCCTTGGCGGCAAGGTCCGTATGCAATTCGCGCGGCTTGCCGTCCATTCCCTGACGGTTATAGTCGAATATGCGGTAAGTCACATCGGACGACTGCTGTACCTCGGCAAGGAGTATTCCGCCACAGATGGCGTGTACTCTGCCAGCAGGGAGATAGAATACGTCTCCCTTGTGCACCTCGTGTCGTGCAAGACATCCGCATATTGTCCCATCCGCGACTTTCCGGGCATACTCTTCCGGCGTAAGCCGTTCCTTGAACCCTGCATAGAGGTATGCTCCCGGCTTGGCATCAATGATGTACCACATCTCGCTCTTCCCCATCTTGCCGTGCTCACGCTGTGCC
>JAIDEM010000134.1 GCA_029054825.1 Prevotella sp.
GTGTAGAAGTAAGCAAGGATGACCTTGCTAAGGCTTATGATGAGACTCTGAACAAGGTCTCTGAGCATCAGGTTGTAGAGGGAACTGTAATCTCTGCAGACAAGAAAGAGGTTATCGTGAACATCGGCTACAAGAGCGACGGTATCATCCCGGCTTCCGAGTTCCGTTACAACCCAGACCTGAAAGTAGGCGATACCGTTGAGGTATACGTTGAGAATCAGGAAGACAAGAAGGGACAGCTTATCCTTTCACACAAGAAGGCACGTCTCACAAAGTCTTGGGACCGCGTAAATGCAGCTCTCGAGTCTGAGGAGGTTGTCAACGGTTATGTCAAGTGCCGCACTAAGGGCGGTATGATTGTCGATGTATTCGGCATCGAGGCATTCCTCCCAGGTTCACAGATCGATGTTCATCCTATCCGTGACTACGATGTATTCGTTGGCAAGACAATGGAGTTCAAGGTCATCAAGATCAATCAGGAATTCAAGAATGTTGTCGTTTCACACAAGGCTCTCATCGAGGCAGAGCTCGAGCAGCAGAAGCAGGAGATTATCTCCAAGCTCGAGAAGGGTCAGGTGCTCGAGGGTACTGTCAAGAACATCACCTCTTATGGTGTATTCGTGGACCTCGGCGGTGTAGACGGACTCATCCATATCACAGACCTCTCTTGGGGTCGCGTAAGCAACCCACACGAGGTTGTAGAGCTTGACCAGAAGATCAACGTCGTTATCATCGACTTCGACAACGAGAAGAAGCGTATCGCTCTTGGTCTCAAGCAGCTCACACCACATCCATGGGACGCTCTTGACGAGAATCTCAAGGTTGGTGACCACGTTAAGGGTAAGGTTGTCGTTCTCGCAGACTACGGCGCATTCGTTGAGATCGCTCCAGGCGTAGAGGGACTTATCCACGTTTCTGAGATGTCTTGGAGCCAGCACCTCCGCTCAGCTCAGGACTTCATGAAAGTCGGCGACGAGGTAGAGGCTGTCATCCTCACACTCGACCGCAACGAGCGCAAGATGTCTCTCGGCACAAAGCAGCTCAAGGAAGACCCATGGGAGGCTATCACAACAAAGTATCCAGAAGGCTCTAAGCACACAGCTAAGGTTCGCAACTTCACTAACTTCGGTATCTTCGTTGAACTTGAGGAAGGTGTTGACGGACTCATCCACATCTCTGACCTCTCTTGGACAAAGAAGGTTAAGCACCCATCTGAGTTCACAAAGGTAGGCGAGCCTATCGAGGTTGTAGTTCTTGAGATAGACAAGGAGAACCGTCGCCTGTCTCTCGGCCACAAGCAGCTTGAGGAGAACCCTTGGGATACATACGAGACAATCTACACTCCTGGAAGCGTTCATCAGGGCAAGATCACTGAAATGATGGACAAGGGTGCAGTCATCACTCTCAACGAGGGCGGTGAAGGCTTCGCTACTCCTAAGCACCTCCAGAAGCAGGACGGAACTCAGGCACAGAAGGGCGAGGAGCTCGAATTTAAGGTTATCGAGTTCGTCAAGGAGTCTAAGCGTATCATCCTCAGCCACTCACGTACATTCGAGGAGGGTGCAGAGGAGCCTAAGAAGCGCGCTCCACGCGCTCCACGCGCAAAGAAGGAGGAGAGCGTTGCCATCAACAACGTGGCAGCTTCTACAACTCTCGGTGACCTTGACGCTCTCGCACAGCTCAAGGCACAGATGGAGGGCAAGTAATCAAGCTTTCCCCTGTTATATGCCATGTCGCCATTCCACGGCAAATGGAATATAACAACATGCCTATAAAAACATCCGATCCCACCTGTCATACGGCAGGTGGGATTTTTCATTGAATGAAAATATATTTCGCGAACAGTTGCCAAGACATCACCTTGCGTTAAATTATCATAAATCAAGTATATTTGCATTTGCCATTTTTTAGTTTGTTAATCTTTTTTATTAACTTTGCAGGAAATAAAAGCACTACGAAAAGCATTTATCAATTAACATTTTTACATATATTTATGTCACAGCTTAAATCACTTAACAAGCAGACAGCACCTAAGAGTGTTGCTCCTGAGAAGATTATCCAGTTTGGTGAAGGCAACTTCCTTCGCGCATTTGTAGACTGGATCGTTTGGAACATGAACGCCAAGACAAACTTCAACGGTTCTGTAGTTGTCGTTCAGCCTATCGACCGCGGTATGGTCCAGTGGCTCAATGGTCAGGACTGCCTCTACCATGTCAATCTTCAGGGACGCCAGAACGGTGAGCCTGTCAACCAGCTCGACCGCATCGACGTCATCTCACGCGGCATCGACCCTTACGCTCAGAACTGGGCTTACATGGCACTCGCAGAGCAGCCTGAGATTCGTTTCGTAATCTCCAACACAACAGAGGCGGGTATCGCCTTTGACCCAGCATGCAAGCTCTCTGACGCACCGGCATCATCCTACCCTGGCAAACTCGTGCAGCTCCTCTATCGTCGCTACCAGACATTCCAGGGAGATCCTACAAAGGGACTTATCATCATGCCTTGTGAGCTTATCTTCCTCAACGGTCATCACCTCAAGGATTGCATCCGCAAGTACATAGAGCTGTGGAAAGAGGACTTCGGCGCTGACTACGAAGGATTCAAGGAGTGGTTTGAGAAATACAACTATGTATGTGCAACACTCGTTGACCGTATCGTGCCAGGATTCCCACGCAAAGATATCGTAGAGATTCAGAACAAAATCGGATACAAGGACAACCTCGTCGTACAGGCTGAGATTTTCCACCTTTGGGTTATCGAGAAGGCTGAGAACATGACATGCGAGGAGCTTCGTGCAGAGTTCCCAGCTGACCAGGCTGGTCTCCATGTGCTCATCGCTGAGTCTGAGGCTCCTTACCACGAGCGTAAGGTTACTCTCCTCAACGGTCCTCACACCGTTCTCTCTCCTGTAGCATACCTCTCCGGCATAAACATCGTACGTGATGCACTCCATCACGAAGTTGTCGGTCCATACATCAAGAAGGTGCAGTATGACGAGCTGATGCAGACCCTCAACCTCCCTATGGAAGAGCTTCAGCAGTTCGCTGCCGATGTACTCGAGCGCTTCGACAATCCATACGTAGACCATCAGGTTACCTCCATCATGCTCAACTCCTTCCCTAAATTCCAGGCACGTGACCTTCCGGGAGTCAAGGTTTATCTCGAGCGCAAGGGTGAACTGCCAAAGGGTCTTGTACTTGGTCTTGCTGCCATCATCACTTACTATAAGGGCGGCACACGCGCAGACGGTGCTCCTATCCAGCCTAATGATGATCAGAAGATTATGGATCTGCTCACAGAGCTCTGGGCAACAAACGACACACGCAAGGTTGCAGAGGGCGTTCTCGCAGCAGACTGGATCTGGGGCGAGCACGGAGACCTCAACACTATCCCTGGTCTCACAGACATGGTTACAGGCTTCCTGAACGACATACAGTCAAAGGGCATGCTTGAGACTGTCAAGTCTATCCTGTAATCACCAACACAGTACAAAAAGAATGAAATCTATGAAAGAAATGCCAACAGAAACTGAGTTGAACCTTCATCTTAAGTCTTTGGCTTTTCAATATGAGAACAAAGAGTTCCTTGTCGGCGATCCCAGCTGGTTCATGCACCAGATTGAAGGAGAAACCAACAAGGAACTCCTTGCATTTATCGCCTCAGCATTGAGTTACGGCTCAAGAAAACAGTTTCTTCCTAAAATACAGATGCTGCTTGACTCCATAACGAACGATGCAGATGGAGATGTCAGCAAATGGTTGACAAGACATATATACGAACGGACAGTGCCAGCTACACCAGAATGTTTCTACCGCTTGTATACATGCCTAACATTCAACAATTTCCTGAATGCGCTTGCAGAAATGGTACAAATGCATGGCACAATAAAAGACTATATCCGGTCTTATGTCCATAACGATATTCCGATTTGCCAAAAGGCATTAAGCCAAACATCAAGAACTGCAAACGAGCCGACAAACAAAACAACGACCATCAAGGCTGTTGAGGCCATAACAACATGGTTCAGAGAACACGGTTCTACAGGTGTGATACCTAAAGACACCACGTCAAGTTGCAAACGCATCTGTATGTTTCTACGATGGATGGTAAGGGACAACTCTCCTGTAGACCTCGGTCTATGGAACGACATCATAGACAAGAGGACTCTGATTATACCGATGGACACACATGTCGTACAGGAAGCCATGCGTCTTGGTCTATTGAAATCAAAATCGACATCAATGTCCAATGCCATGAAACTCAGCAACAGGCTTCGGGATATATTCCCTGAGGACCCGTTGAAAGGCGACTTCGCCTTATTCGGACTTGGAGTTGATACAGACCAAGGATAACATCATCGCATAAGAACTGACAATAATAACTGTACACAATAATATATATCAATTTCATAAAGTTTAGGTAAAAAAACAATGTCGGAAAGTCTTTACATACAAAATAAAATTGTAATTTTGCAAAGCAAAACCCGATAAGAAAACGATAAAAGTATAAACATAATTAAGTATTTATCATCATGACAATTAACCAGTATGATTTCAATGGCAAGAAGGCCATTGTACGCGTTGATTTCAACGTGCCTCTTCAGGATGGCAAAATCACAGACGACACACGTATAAAGGGAGCTCTCCCTACCCTCAAGCTCATCCTTGAGAAAGGCGGTTCACTTATTATCATGTCACATATGGGCAAGCCAAAGGGAAAGGTAAAGCCTGAACTTTCACTCAGCCAGATTGTCGATGCTGTATCTGCTGCTCTCGGAACTCCTGTAAAGTTTGCAAAGGACTGCGCAAATGCAGAGGCTGAGGCTGCAGCCCTCAAGCAGGGCGAGGTGCTCCTGCTCGAGAATCTCCGCTACTACCCAGAAGAAGAAGGCAAGCCAGTCGGCATAGATAAAGAAGACCCAGCATACAAGGCTGCAAAGGAAGAGATGAAAGCAAAGCAGAAGGATTTCGCAAAGAAGCTCGCTTCTTACGCAGACTGCTATGTAATGGATGCTTTCGGAACAGCACACCGCAGACATGCATCAACAGCTGTCATTGCCGACTACTTTAATGCAGACAACAAAATGCTCGGTCTCCTCATGGAGAAAGAGGTTCAGGCTGTAGACAATGTACTTGGCAATATCAAGCGCCCATTCATTGCCATTATGGGTGGTTCCAAGGTATCATCTAAGATCGGTATCATTGAGAATCTCCTTGGCAAGGTCGACAAGATTATCCTCTGCGGCGGCATGACATATACATTCTCTAAGGCACACGGTGGCGAGATTGGCAAATCTATCGTAGAGATGGATAAGCTGGACGTTGCTCTCGGTGTTGAGGAACTGGCAAAGAAGAACGGCGTGGAGCTTGTGCTCGCCCCAGACTGCGTAACAGGAGATGCTTTCTCTAATGACGCAAACCGCACTGTATGCCCAGTAAATGCAATCCCTGCTGATCTGGAAGGTATGGATGCCGGTCCTGAAGCACAGAAGAAGTTTGCGGACGCAATCAAGGGTTGCAAGACTATTCTTTGGAATGGTCCTGCTGGAGTTTTCGAGTTTGACAACTTCTGCGATGGTTCCCGTGCTATCGGCAATGCTATAGCTGAAGCAACAGCTGAAGGTGCATTCTCTCTTATTGGCGGTGGTGACTCTGTTGCTTGCGTCAACAAGTTCGGTCTTGCAGACAAGGTGTCTTATATCTCCACAGGTGGTGGTGCACTTCTCGAGGCTATCGAGGGTAAGGTGCTCCCAGGAGTTGCAGCTATCAAAGGTGAGTAATAATTACCGTATAATAATATAAATAAAAGGTGTACCAGGTATAACTACTTGGCACACCTTTTATTATTTATTCCGCACCACCAACAATAATATCCAAGTAAAGTGGATACACTACCAAATAAAGACAAACATTTTCCCGTGCAGAACAGGAACTACACTATCACAGTTATCTAAAAGAAGAAGAAGAGGATGATATTAGGCATATTCCTATATAATCAAGAGTATTGGAGAGCATGCCTCGCAGATAACAGATATAGTAAAACTACCTCATAAATGGAAACATTACTTAACCTACTATCGTTGATAGGCTCACTTGGTCTGTTCCTGTTTGGAATGAAGACTATGAGTGAAGGTCTTGAGAAATTTGCCGGTGACCGCCTTCGTTCCATTCTTGCCGCAATGACAAAGAATAGAGTCATGGGCGTACTGACAGGTATCCTTGTAACAGCACTCATACAGTCTTCCAGTGCGACGACTGTCATGGTCGTCAGCTTTGTCAATGCAGGACTCATGACGCTCAGCCAGTCCATTGGAGTAATCATGGGTGCGAATGTCGGCACAACCGTTACAGCATGGATTATATCCCTTATCGGTTTCAAAGTGAATATCGCGGCCCTTGCCCTCCCCCTTGTAGCAATAGGCATTCCACTATTCTTCAGCAGCAATGAAAAGAGAAAAAGCGTAGGAGAATTCATCTTTGGTTTCGCATTCCTGTTCATGGGTCTGTCATTCCTGCAACAATCCGCCACAGACCTCAATATCGGAGGACTTGTCGCCACGATGCTAGCGGGACTTGCAGATGGAGGATTCTTTACCGTTCTGCTCTTTGTACTTGTCGGAGCAATCGTTACTATGCTCGTACAGGCATCTGCAGCGACAATGGCCATCACATTGATGTTGTTTGATATGCACATCCCAGGATTCAGCCTGGAACTGGCAGCAGCTCTTGCTATGGGACAGAATATAGGTACAACCATTACTGCCGTAATGGCTTCACTCACAGCAGGCATACAAGCTCGTCGTGCGGCCCTTGCCCACATGTTCTTCAATGTCTTTGGTGTAGTAGTTGTTCTCATTGTCTTTTATCCTTTCTGCGACATGATTCGCTGGATTGTAGCACATGTCATGCATTATGGTACAGACGAACTCATACAGCTTTCCGCATTCCATACTACATTCAATATATTCAATACCCTACTCCTTATCGGCTTTGTCAAGCAGATAGAGAAGTTCGTATGCTATGCCCTTCCCGACAAGAACAACGAGACAAAAGAGCCTGGTCTCCGATATATATCAGGCGGTCTGCTCTCAACATCCGAGCTCTCCATCTGGCAAGCACGCAACGAGATTGGCGTCATGGCTGAAAGATGCCACATGATGCTTGGCATGGTCCGCAACGCTTTCGCAGCAGAAAATGAAGAGGCATTCCAGAAGGAGTTCAAGCGCATAGAGCATTATGAACAGATTACTGACAACATGGAGGTTGAGATAGCAGAATATCTCCGTAAAGTTAGCGAAGGTAGACTGTCTGCTTATTCCAAAAACCACATAGCACAGATGCTTCGTGAGGTTGATGAATTGGAAAGTATCGGAGACTCCATGTATCATCTCGGACGTGCAATCAGGCGCAAACACAAATACAGCGACACTGACTTTACAGAGTCACAGATGTCAAAAATCACACAGATGCTTGACCTCACCGATATGGCTCTCGGAGAAATGTACGGCATACTCACAGGTCCAGAGCATATCAGACTGGATATGTCAAGAAGCAGGCATATTGAAGAAAGAATCAATACACTCCGTAATGAGTGCCGCACTGCAAATGTCGAGGCCGTCAACTCCGGCAAATACAGCTATCACCTCGGCACATTCTATAATGACTTCATTGGCGAATGTGAGAAAATCGGGGACTATGTCATAAATGTCATAGAGGCCGAAGTGAATGTGGAAGAGCCACAGAAACACTAAAAAAAGTACCAGAATCATATAACAACATTTTCTCTCTATAAACAATATTAGTTTCAAGAGTAGAAAATGTTGTTTTTTCTATCTATCATCATTAAGCACTAATACAAATCTGATTTACTTTTATATAACAGAGAAAACCCATAACTTACAGTGTTGCCTGCTAAAATTTATTGACACTGGCAGGTGAACCATAAAAGAAACGATAGATTATCCAACTGAAAAATTGGGAATAAAAATAAAGTATATGAAAAAGAGAAACACTATCAAGACAAGACGTTATGAATCACCATGCGGAATACTGATGCTCGGTTCCTTCTGTGATAAACCTGACTCTAATACACATCTGAAGCTGCCGACGAAGCTACAAGTCTAGATCTCCGTGGTCGCCGTATCATTAAAAAAAAAGTGGGGGGGGGGGGGTGGGGGGGG
>JAIDEM010000135.1 GCA_029054825.1 Prevotella sp.
AAGCTGTTGCCGAAAGGATAATAGTGCGTCGTCTGCTCTATCGCTCCATTTTCAGCCACTACCACGCGGTTGTTGCCCAGATGATATTTATTTTTTAGCATACCTCCCCAGATTATTGCGCTTGTCTATTATTACCATAATATACGGTTGCCTGTCTGACTCATTTCCGACTCAGACAAATTTGTCTGTCGCAGAAATCTCTTGTAATCGTCTTCTGACGTGAAATAATATATTTCTTCAATCTCTTCAGTCCTCACATTCACGCTATTTTGATTTATGACCACATAGCTTATAATATCTTCGGTGTTTTCATCATAATTTTTGGAAATGAGATACTTGTCATTCCATCGAATTGTTCTCGGATGCCCTGGCATGGATACACAAGAAAAACCACCAGATTCTTTATCGGTCTTATAGCACAATTCAACAAACCTGTCATCGCCTGCTTTTGAGGTGCCCATCGATTCTACAAGATAGAATTGTGTATTGCCTATTCTTCTGCTATATGACATGACATCGTTCAGCCACAGCAAAAATAGGAAAATTACTGGTAGCACTATACAATATTTGTAATTGATTCTTTTCATTTTCTTGATTTCCATATAGAAGTTTCTATTTACGCTCAGCGACTACGACATTTGTAAAGACTTAATTGTGTTGAATATTATTATTCCAAAATATTTCCGGAATTTTAGATATAACAATATTTTTATCTACAGTAAACTCTATATCACCTATCTTCTTTTTACAATAGATACTGTCAGAGTTGCTTTTGGCATATTCAAATTTAAGATTGGCAATAGTCTTCTGTATATCATACAAATCATTGGCAGGTATATTCTGTAGTTTAATCCTTATACTGCATGTTCCCTTACCTCGTAGCATAAGAGGATGGGGAGTCTGTTTATGTATATCCAATTGGTGTCCTCTCAGAGATACGAAAAGACGTGATTTATAAAAAGTATCAACAAAAACAGAATCCATATACACTTTGTCCATAGGTAGGCAAACAGTGTCCTCGTTAGGATTTAATAGTGTAAGTTCCAAATACATCTGCCCCTTTTCCTCAAAGTTGTTTCTTTTATTAAATTCGAAATCTTCAAAATAAGTATAACTTATTTTTTTCAATGATGCTGTCACTGGTAAAATCTCATCATGAATATTTCTGCTTGCATCCAGATGGCACCCTATAAAAGCGATTACGATGACTGTATATAATACTCTTTTCATTCTATTGTCATTTTAAAGAACACTCCTATCTGTACATTACAGAACGACCGAATGATTCCGGTTCCCTGTATGTAATATCTAAAGCATTATCTATATAAAAATTCATCCTGCCGATTTTCTCCTTGAAATACATGCTGTCTGCTTTATTTTCTATATATACAAAATCAAGGGCAGCAACTGCCTTTTTAATATCCTTAAAGCCATTATAACCAGTTTTACTTATATCCTCGATTTTTACAGTTATAAAACATTGTTCCCTGCCATTAAGAACAAGCTTATTGGAATAAATATTTTCTGAATCCAGTTTATGTCCTTTTCGGTATACCTCTATATTTGATTTGTACAGAGTATCAGATCCATACGTCCCACACACAGGAAGAGCTATCGGGCTATCATTCGGGTTCGTCAATATAAAATTCAGGAACACTTTCCCCATTTTCCCTATTCCTGACTTTTCATTCAAAATGGAATCTTCAAACCAAGTACAATCCACTCTGGACAGTAATGCTATCACTGGGAAAGTTTTACAATTACTGTCTTGCCTTGATGCCGAATTGCATCCGCAGAAAGCGACTATGGCAACTATAAATATCATATTTCTCATTTCATTCTTGCCTTCAGTGAATCATATATCTTTATCATATAATCTTTATAAGACTGGGTTGTCTTGTTCCAAGACGAATGCTTTTGCATATTTTTATATATTTTTAAGTGTGAGTTGTCATCATTACCCATGTCATTTTTGAAATGCTCAATATATTCATGACCCCCCAATAAGTTTTGTATGTTTGATCTTGAAGAATATATCTTTTGTTCAGCGGCTCCGAAAATGTCAACATAAGCTGTCAAGCGTTGCTTCCCATTATATGAACCTATTCCTGCCAATACGCCTCCTGTCAAACCTGCGTCATTATATTGGTCTGTTGTTGATCTCATATTGCCATCATCCTGCCATACTGTAACAGACACCTTCCCATTATGAAGGTCTGTTACATTCACATTGTCCATTTTTGATAACACATCTGTAAATATCTTAGAATATGCCTCTGATGACAGACTAATATTAGCCAATGGAGTGTAAGGATTTATCCAAGCAGCTCCAGTCAACTGTTTTTGTATATAAAGTGATTCATTTCTGATTATAATAAAGTCTGTAGCTTTATCGTCAGAATACAAGAATCTACCAGAGTTCGTGTAATAGTCATCATTGCCGTCAGGATCTATCATATTAATTGGATTAGCATGACAATACACATACGGGCTGACGTTGTGGTACTTCTCGCACAGTTGATCCATCCTGTCCCATTGGAGGATTACAGGGTCATAGTTGCGCGCGCCGTAGTCATACCAGTCCAGACCGTGCATGCGGTCAAGCTCCTTGCCGTTGTACTTATATTGCTGGATGGAGGCGTTCGTGCCTGCATCGGCAAAGCTGTTGCCGAAAGGATAATAGTGCGTCGTCTGCTCTATCGCTCCACTTTCATTTACCACCGCACGGTTGTTGCCTAAGTGGTCCTTCACAAAATAGTGGAACGTGAATCTGTCGGTGGTGGTGTCACTGTTGCAGGAGACATATCCGCTTGAGAACAGCACCTTGTCAAGACGGCCGTTCTCGAAGACGAGACTCCCGCAGTATTCCGTCGTGTCGCTCGTCAGTATCTGGTCATCGGAAAGTTCCATTACGGTCTTCAGAGGAACGACTATGTTGTCCACTGCCGTGATGTGGATACGCTTCTGTTTCACGCCGCTGGCATCGTAGACATATCTTGTCTGGCTGCCGTTGGTGAACTGGATAAGTTCCGGTGTGCCCCAATAGCTGTACTGTATGCCTGCTATGCCTTTGTTCGCGTCGCTTGTACGCGCTCCGCAGGCATCGTAGGTGTACTCCACCGCTATGTTGGCTCCGTCATTGAAATCCGTCGCGCCAGTAGCAGTGCAGGCATCGCCCTTGTCGGAGACGCGCCAGAGGCGGTTGCCGTTATAGTACAGTACCAGATCGTCTATGGCCGTGTATTTGCCGGCATCGTTCCTGCCGTTGCGCTTTATGGTGAGGGCGGAGCCGTTCGCATTATAGCTTACAGTCTCGTTGTAGCGGTCCTTTCCGCCGCCGGCATCGTCATAGACGGCGTCCGTCATGCGGTTAAGACCGTCATAGGCATATTTCCAGTCTTTGCCTTTGTACATAGGTCACATTCATTTTTCTTCAATGATTCTTAATACACAGCCGTCCTGCTTTCTTATTTCTACATACACGTCTCCTCCATTGAACGCTCCAGGTATTGCTCCTTTTACAATCCACATGCTATCTCCCGATAATGACACTCTGTAAGGCACGTATGATACCTCGTTGCCTTCCACGGATATTACCCGGAAAACTATTTTTGAGATTTCGACAGCTGTCGTTTCATCTCTTACCAGTCCGTCGTGCAGTTCTCTTGACTTTGTATTTATGTCATATATGTAGGGGTTATGTTCGTACTTTATGCTATCATTCTCAATGTAATAGTCGGCCATTGATTCCAAGTTCACGGTTTTATATTCCGTCTCACTTGTGGAAAACTTTATACAGCCAACTGCTATAATTATTCCTGTAATTATACACATTATTAATCTTCTCATCTTTGCTCTAAATAATCATTTATACTATGTAAAAAAGTTTCATACCATGGTTTTGCTTCCCATTCTGCATCAATTTTTGTTATTGTATTACCATTATTACTCGGATCTGAAGAGTCACTTGGAAGTCTGTATTTTTGTCCTTTGAATATTAGAACTTCGTAAGTTTTTTTGTCTTTTTTATGGTACTTCATTAATGTTCCATTTGTAGTACAAACATAAGCCCCATCAAAATTGCATTTCTTATAGCTATCTATATCTTTATCCGAGAAATCATTGCCATCATGAGGATCTTCCGTATTCCCATCGTACGCTGCATGAGTGTGAATTAATCCATAAACACTTGCATTCTTTGGTAGCTGTGTGCTGGGAACACTGAATGTTTTACCGCCCCATTTCGGTGTGTTGTATGAATAATAGACTTTACCATCTTCATCTGTAAAACTATATATTAATGATGCCATTTCCACATTGTTCTTTATGGACCAATAATTATATATTAACCCAAAATTTCTTGCAGCTTCATCCGGAGTTGGATATGGGTCTCCAGGCGCAAATCCTTTATAATCTATAAATCTCACAGGATTATCCATACAATAAACATACGGACTGACGGGATAATACTTGTCAGCCAACGGATCCGGCCTGTCCCACTGGAGGATTACAGGGTCATAATTGCGTGCGCCGTAGTCGTACCAGTCCAGACCGTGCATGCGGTCAAGTTCCTTGCCGTTGTACTTGTAATGCTGCAGGGAGGAACTCGTGCCGGCATCGGCAAAACTGTTGCCGAAAGGATAATAGTGCGTAGTCTGCTCTATCGCTCCATTTTCAGCCACTACCACGCGGTTGTTGCCCAGATGGTCCTTCACAAAATAGTGGAACGTGAATCTGTCGGTGGTGGTGTCGCTGTTGCAGGAGACATATCCGCTTGAGAACAGCACCTTGTCAAGACGGCCGTTCTCGAAGACGAGACTCCCGCAGTATTCCGTCGTGTCGCTCGTCAGTATCTGGTCATCGGAAAGTTCCATGACTGTCTTCAACGGCACGACTATGTTGTCTACTGCCGTGATGTGGATACGCTTCTGTTTCACGCCGTTGGCATCGTAGACATATCTTGTCTGGCTGCCGTTGGTGAACTGTATGATTTCAGGTGTGCCCCAATAGCTGTATTGT
>JAIDEM010000136.1 GCA_029054825.1 Prevotella sp.
AAATCAGGCAACATATCATCTTCCGTGATTTTTACGGATGGATTTCTACAGAAAGAGTCTGGACTGCAAAAATTAAAGATAGAAATTGAACAAACAGACAGCAAAGAACTGCCAAATGAAGGAAAAGATACTGCAGCGTATGTGGTAAACCTGCACGGCAAAAGCGACAAAACGATAGTTGACGGAACCTTCAACTACAACAACGGTATCCTAACCCACGGCTATTTACAGGTCAAGACCGAAATGTTTGACGGCAAAATAATCAGCACATCCATCCTTGACAAGATAAATTGAGGTATATTATCCTATCCGCTAAAAGTATACAAATAGCATAAAAGTCTCCCGAAGGATTACACCTCTGAGAGACTTTTATGCTATTTGTATACAATATACGCTTACTTGTTGAGAGCGAGAGCTACATTAACGGCACAAGCTACGGTACATCCTACCATAGGGTTATTGCCGATACCGAGGAAGCCCATCATCTCCACGTGAGCTGGAACGGAAGAAGAACCTGCGAACTGAGCGTCAGAGTGCATACGGCCGAGTGTGTCTGTCATGCCGTAAGATGCAGGACCTGCCGCCATGTTGTCCGGATGGAGTGTACGGCCAGTACCGCCACCTGAAGCAACTGAGAAGTATGGCTTGCCCGCAAGGATGCGCTCCTTCTTGTATGTGCCGGCTGTCGGGTGCTGGAAACGTGTAGGATTGGTAGAGTTACCTGTGATGGAGACATCGACATTCTCCTTCCACATGATGGCAACGCCCTCGCGTACATCGTCAGCGCCGTAACAGTTGACCTTGGCACGTGGGCCATCAGAATAAGCCTTTGTCTTTACGACCTTCAGCTCGCCTGTGAAATAGTCAAACTCTGTCTGCACGTATGTGAAACCGTTGATGCGTGAGATGATCATCGCAGCGTCCTTGCCAAGGCCGTTAAGGATGACGCGGAGTGGCTTCTGGCGTACCTTGTTTGCCATTTCGGCAATCTTGATGGCACCCTCAGCGGCAGCGAAAGACTCGTGGCCTGCGAGGAATGCGAAGCACTCTGTCTCCTCGCGGAGAAGACGTGCAGCAAGGTTGCCGTGTCCGATACCTACCTTGCGGTCGTCAGCTACAGAACCAGGGATGCAGAATGCCTGGAGACCTATGCCGATAGCCTCTGCTGCGTCAGCGGCTGTCTTGCAGCCCTTCTTGATAGCGATGGCAGAACCTACGACATACGCCCACTTGGCGTTCTCGAAACAAATCATCTGAGTCTCCTCACAAGTCTTGTATGGATCAAGACCAGCCTTCTCACAAATCTCGTTAGCCTCTTCAATAGAAGAAATACCGTTCTCGTTCAGGGCTGCGAGCACCTGCTTGATACGACGGTCCTGTGATTCAAATTTAACTTCTCTAATCATAGTAATGTATCCTCCTATTATTCTTTACGTGGGTCAATGGACTTGACAGCACCCTGCTCCGGTTTTGTGCGTCCGTATGTACCTGTTACCGACTTGAGAGCCTCGTTGGCATCAACGCCCTTCTTTACAGCGTCCATGAACTTGCCCATGTGAACGAACTCGTAACCGCAGACCTCGTTGTCCTCGTCAAGGAACTGCTTTGTGATATAGCCCTCTGTAAGCTGAAGATAGCGTGTGCCCTTTGCCTTTGTGCCGTAGAGAGTACCGCACTGTGACACAAGACCCTTGCCGAGATCCTCGAGACCGGCACCGATAGCGAGGCCACCTTCAGAGAATGCAGACTGTGTACGTCCGTAGACAATCTGGAGGAAGAGCTCGCGCATGGCTGTATTGATGGCGTCGCACACGAGGTCTGTATTGAGAGCCTCAAGGATTGTCTTGCCAGGGAGTATCTCTGAAGCCATCGCTGCAGAGTGTGTCATGCCAGAGCAACCGATTGTCTCGACAAGAGCCTCCTCGATGATACCGTCCTTTACGTTGAGCGAGAGCTTGCAGCAGCCCTGCTGTGGGGCACACCAGCCAATTCCGTGAGTCATACCGGAGATGTCCTTTATCTCCTTTGCCTTAATCCACTTTCCCTCCTCAGGAATAGGAGCCGGACCGTGGTTAGGGCCTTTTGCAACGACACACATGTCGTTTACTTCCTTTGTATAAATCATATTTCAGAAAATTATGAGTCATAAGTGTTCGTCATTGAGCAATAACGCACACCCTGCACTCAGGTTTAATAATTAAAAATCCTGAATGCAAAGTTACAAAAATATTTTAAAGAATATGGGAATTGAGTGAAGTATTTGTTTTTTTTACAGTATTTTTGATGTAAATAAAAATATTTTTCGTAATTTTGCGGTATAATTCTTACGTACCGTCACCGCTGTATGACATGATGCCCATCGCATTAGAACACATGTATACGGCCAATGGACGGCGGAGTACGGTAAAAGCGATATTACAATGATACAAGTCGTAATAAAAGATGAGGCGCTGCTGGTAGCGGCAAAGGCTGGCATGGACGAATTCATGCAGGTCTTCGTGGACAGCATCATGGAAGCCGCTGGCGGAGAACTGACGGCGGAAAGCATGGCTGAGCTCAATTCTGACCAGATAACACTCGTAGCCTACTCCATGCTCCGCGAGGAGGTGATGGACGGAGGTTTCATACAGCTGATACACAACGGACTGGGAAGATTCATATTCTTCAATCCGTTTGCCAAGGCTCTGGCTCAATGGGGTCTTGTAGACTTGGCACGACTGATAAGGAAGGGGCACAAACTCTACAAGAAATATCATGAAGCCATTGAGGTGGAATGCACCGACGAGGAGTTCATGGCAATGTTTGAGCAGATGCCGGAGTTTGACAACCTCGACGATGAGTTCGTGGCAAACGAGGAGGAATGGACAAGCGATATAGCGCACTTCATTGACAACAACATAGAGAAATTCGCATCAATAGATGGCAAAGAAGGATAAGATGCCGAGAGGCAAGATAATGATAAAGAACAAGAAGGCGTCGTTCGACTACTTCTTCATAGACACATACACGGCCGGCATGGTACTTACCGGCACGGAGATAAAGAGTATACGTCAGGGCAAAGCCTCACTGGTGGACACATTCTGCTATGTACATAACGGAGAGATATGGGTGAAAGGCATGAATATCTCACCGTACTTCTACGGCTCATACAACAATCACGAGCAGAAGCGCGACCGCAAACTGCTCCTTAACAAGAAAGAGATAAGGTATCTGGAGGCAAATACGAAACACCAGTCGGGTTTCACCATCATCCCCATATGCGTCTACATCAACGAGCATGGCTTTGCGAAGATGGACATCGCACTCGCAAAGGGCAAGAAAGAGTATGACAAGCGCAACACTATAAAAGACAAGGAAGATAGGCGCGAGATGGACCGCGCCATCAAGCGATTCTGACAATGAAACTACTGGAAAGACTGTATATCGACACTTTCGGGAAAGAGCCGCACTCCGTCGAGCCAATGGCTGGCGCAGGCAGCAACAGGCTGTACTACAGATTCTATGACGAGGAGGGCAAATCCGTAATAGGTGTCGTGGGGACATCACACGACGAGAACCATGCTTTCCTGAAAATAGCAAGACATTTTGAGCAGAGAAGACTGCCGGTACCTCACGTGATAGCCCAGAGCGAAGACGAGATGAGATACCTGCAGGAAGACCTCGGCTCGCGTTCGCTCTTCGATGCTATAAAGGGCGGCAGGGATTCCGGCGGCAGATATAACAAGGAAGAGAAGGAACTGCTGAAAAGAACTATACGCGAACTGCCCAATCTTCAGATGCGCGGTGCACGTGGCATGGACTTCTCTGTATGCTATCCGCAACCGGAATTTGACATTGCCAACGTACTTTTCGACTTGAATTATTTCAAGTACTGCTTCCTTATGGCCACAGACATTGACTTCCATGAACTGAAAATGGAAGCTAATTTCCGTATGCTGGCAAAAGACCTTGTGGCAATAGGAAAGACTGAGAGCTTCATGTACCGTGATTTCCAGGCACGCAACGTGATGCTTGACAAGACCGGCAAACCTTATTTCATAGATTTCCAGGGAGGCAGGAAAGGTCCTTACTACTATGATGTAGCATCTTTCCTGTGGCAAGCTTCGGCAAGATATTCCGACACTCTGCGCAAGGAACTTGTGGAAGAATACTATACTGCACTGAGCCTGTACACAGAAGTGCCCAGCCGCAAGGAGTTCAACGAAAAGCTCCAGCTGTTTGTGCTGTTCCGTACACTGCAGGTTCTCGGAGCATACGGCTTCCGCGGATATTTTGAGCGTAAGGAACATTTCATAGAAAGCATACCTCCTGCAATAGAGAATCTGCGGAAACTGCTAAACGACAACGATTTCCCGTATCCCTACCTTGTGGGAATCCTCACCAAGCTATGCGCTCTGCCGAAATTCACACCTGTCGACGAGCATCCAAGAAAGCGAGGCGATGGATATAAAACCGCAGAGAACGATGTCTATAAAGCTCATCCACAAGATGGTCCTGCCACATTTTCGAAATACGACGGAAAAGGTCCTCTTGTCGTCCGTGTCATAAGCTTCTCTTTCAGGAAAGGAATACCGGAAGACCCGTCAGGCAACGGAGGAGGATATGTCTTCGACTGCCGCTCCACTCATAATCCGGGACGATACGAACCATACAAGCAACTGACAGGACTGGACGAGCCTGTAATACGATTCCTTGAGGATGACGGGGAGATACTGACGTTCCTCGATTCCGTGTACAGACTCGCCGACCACCATGTGGAAAGATACATACAGAGAGGCTTCACGTCACTCATGTTCTGCTTCGGATGCACTGGCGGACAGCACCGTTCCGTATATTCAGCACAGCATCTTGCAGAACATATACACAAGAAATTCGGCATCAAAGTAGAAATCTGTCATAGAGAACAAAACATACAATGCACATTGCAATAGCAGGAAATATCGGTTCGGGAAAGACAACACTCACAAGAATGCTCGCCAAGCACTACAACTGGGAGGCGAAATTCGAGAAAGTGGTCAACAACCCGTATCTCGAAGATTATTATAAAGACATAAGAAGATGGTCATTCTGTCTGGAAGTATTCTTCCTGAAAGAACGTTTCAAGGACATACTTGCCATATCTGACAGCAAGACGACTGTCATCCAAGATCGTTCCATATTCGAGGGCGTATATGTATTCGCCAAGAACAACCACGACCAAGGCACCATATCCGACCGTGACTTCAGGACATACATGGAACTCTTTGAGCAGATGATGTCCATTGCCAAGACACCTGACCTGATGATTTACCTCCGGGCTGACATAAACCATCTTGTAGAAAACATACAGAAACGCGGACGGGACTACGAACAGAGCATACAACTGGACTATCTGAAAGGGCTCAACCAGCGTTATGAGGATTTCATATATGAGGATTATCCCGGAAAGGTCCTCACAATAGATGTCAACAACATGGATTACGAACACAATCCGCAGGACTTCAGATTTATAACAGACAGGATAGACAGTCTCCTCTATGGCCTATTTCCTTTGGAAGAGGAGAAGGAATGACGGCTGATGGTGGTTTAGTGGTTTGGGGGATGGATTTTAGGTTAAATGCCATCAACCCACAACCAATAACCTAAAACCAACCGACAACCGTATAACCGTAAGAAACAACTAAACAACCATAAACCTGCACATAGCAATCGCAGGAAACATAGGCTCGGGAAAGACCACGCTCACCCGTATGCTTGCAAAGAGATACGGATGGACACCACGCTAC
>JAIDEM010000137.1 GCA_029054825.1 Prevotella sp.
ACTATATGCGCATACCATGCTTTCTTGTGTTTTATGCGCATAATTAACTAATATTAACGTTGTCAAGGGCTTAAAATTTGGAATATTGGACAAAAAACAGTAAATTTGCAGATGATTTCGGTGTTTTGCCGTAATCTGATAGCTATAAACTGAATATTAAAATAAAATCAGCGCCTATAGAAAGATATCTACTTAAATAATAAAAAATTTAAGAAGGATGAACAATTCAGACAGTGTGGCCTCGCTGTCTGCTCTTACCGATGAGCAGTTGGCGGTAGCATACATGGGTGGGAACAACGGCGCTTTTGACTTGTTGCTTGAACGCAACAAGACAAAACTATTCTCCTATATACTTTTTGTGGTGCGTAGCCGTGATGTGGCAGACGATATCTTTCAGGATACTTTCGTGAAGGTTATCGTCAAGTTGCAACGTGGGGAGTACAGACCTTCCGGCAAATTCAGCGCATGGCTCACACGTATAGCCCACAATGTCATAATGGACAGGTTCCGCTCACATCAGAACAGCTCGACTATAGATGTGGAGAACGAGATGGCGAGGGTAGAGGACGACAACCTCACCGATGAGCCTGTGGAGAACTCTTTCATCAATGAGCAGACATTTACCGATGTCAAGCATCTCATGGACAATCTTCCGCCTCTTCAGCGCGAAGTGGTCTTCATGCGCTATTTCCAGGAAATGTCGTTCAAGGAGATAGCCGAGGCAACAGGCGTGAGCATCAATACGTCTCTCGGACGTATGCATTATGCAGTGAACAATCTCCGCAAAATGGTAAAAAACAACAACATGGAGCTACACATCGTGTAACTCCATGTCGCGCTCCTCTTGTCATTATGATACTCGCATGTATTTAGAGACTTCTGGTTTGTTCTCTTTGGAATATTGTGTATAGGATGTAACACGGTATGCCCCTCATCGGTAGTATTGCAACTTCGAGGCTTTCATTTCACCGGGTTTGTTTGTCCTACGGCAAAATTACAAAGAAAAAGTGTAAGACATGATGAAAATGCCTTACACTGTATGAAATACTCGTTTTTTTATGTATGAAATGTCTGCTGTTAATGTTGGCAGATAGCTTATTTCGGCGCATTGCGATAGCAGAAATATGCCACAATGCCGAATATCATGTTCGGCATCCATGCCGCGATGGCAGGAGGGGCGCCGGCATTTATGGCGAATGTTGCGCTGATGGTCTGCAACATTATGTATATGAAACTGAGTGCCAGTCCTATGCCAAGATACATGCCCATGCCGCCTTTGCGTTTCCGCGACGAGAGCGATACGCCTATTATGGTGAGTATAAACGAGGCAAAGGAGGAGGCTATTCTCTTGTGATACTCCACCTCATACTGCACTATGTTTTTTGAACCGCGGTCTATCTGCTTGTTGATATACTCCTTGAGTTGTGGAGATGTGAATGTCTCCTGCTGTCCTTTGGAGAACACGAGGTCCATCGGTTCCATCTGTATCAGTGTGTCCTTCTCGTTGCCGCTGGTGATTTTCTCTCTCATGCCCCTCATCTCGCGCACTTTCCAGTTTGTAGCTTTCCAGTGGTACTTGGCGTTTGAGAGTGTATCATACTGCACACTGGTCGCCGTCATATGGGAGACGAGTTTCTTGTTCTCGAACTTGTCGAGACAGAAACCGAATCCTATCTTGTGGATATTGTCATAGTGCTGTATGTAGGCGATGACGCCTTTGTCTACCTGCAGCTGCACGTTGTCGGCGGAAGTGTTCTTCTTGTTGTTCTTGTACATCGACTCGAAGTTCTGTCGCACCACGTTTCCTTTCGGTATGACATACGATGCGAGGTAGAATGACATTGCGCTGATAAGGATGCATGATATCATATACGGCCGCATCAGTCGCTTGAAGCTCACTCCTGCGGCAATGATGGCGATTATTTCCGAGTTGCCTGCCAGCTTGGACGTGAAGAATATCACAGCAATGAAGCAGAAGAGCGGGGAGAACAGGTTGGCGAAATACGGCACGAAATTGGCATAGTAGTCGAAGACTATTGCCTGCCATGGAGCGTGATACTGTGTGAATTTCGACAGGTTCTCGTTGAAGTCAAATACAATGGATATGGATATGATGAGGAGTATCGAGAAGAAGTATGTCCCGATAAACTTGCCTATGATGTAAGTATCGAGACGCTTCATTCCCAATATTCCGCGGATTCTCCTGAAATTGAAGTGGCGGAAATCTATCTTCTTAAGCCGAGATTGGAGATTACGGAGCTTTTCCATTGTGTGAAATCACCTTTTATTATATGTTCGCGTGCGTCGGTGACGAGGCGCAGGTAGAATGCGAGGTTGTGTATCGAGGCAATCTGCATGGCAAGGAGCTCTTGAGCCTTGAACAGATGATGAAGATATGCTTTGGTGTATATGCGGTCTACATCACATCCGTCAGGGTCAATAGGAGAGAAATCCTCCTCCCATTTCTTGTTTTTCATGTTCATTGTACCTTCATAGGTGAAGAGCATGCCGTTGCGTCCGTTACGGGTAGGCATGACACAGTCGAACATGTCGACACCGCGCTCTATGGCCTCAAGGATATTCTGCGGAGTGCCTACACCCATAAGATAGCGGGGCTTGTCCTTTGGGAGTATCTCGTTGACAACCTCTATCATCTCGTACATGATTTCTGTCGGCTCTCCTACGGCAAGGCCACCTATGGCATTGGCATCGGCACCTTTGTCGGCAATGTATTTTGCCGACTCTCTGCGTAGGTCAGGATATTTGCATCCCTGAACGATAGGCATAAGTGTCTGTTCGTATCCGTACAGCGGCTCGGTCTCGTTGAAGCGTTTCAGGCAGCGGTCGAGCCAGCGGTGGGTCATCTGCATGGACTTCTTTGCATAGTCATAGTCAGCCTCTCCGGGTGCACATTCATCAAAGGCCATCATGATGTCCGCGCCGATGATACGTTCCGTATCCATCACATTCTCAGGAGTGAAGATATGGCGTGAACCGTCAATATGTGACTGGAAAGTGCATCCTTCCTCCTTCAGTTTCCTGATGCCGGTAAGCGAGAAGACCTGAAAGCCTCCAGAGTCTGTCAGTATGGGACGCTCCCATCCGTTGAAGCCGTGCAGGCCTCCTGCCTTGCGCAGAATGTCTAGGCCTGGACGGAGATACAGATGGTATGTATTGCCGAGGATAATCTGTGCCTTGACCTGTTCTCTGAGTTCAGAGAAATGCACACCCTTCACGGCACCGCAAGTGCCGACGGGCATGAATATCGGGGTCTTTATCTCGCCGTGTGCGGTAGTTATCGTGCCTGCTCTTGCGTCAGAGGCACTGTCTGTATACTCTAACTGGAATTTCATTTAATTGTCCGACTTGTCGTTATTCTTGTTTTCTTGGGACTGCGGAAGCCACTCAGTCTTTAGCTGACTGTGTCTTGTCTTTCTCTGTTTCGAAGGAGAATTTGATAGCGTTGTCGACTTTCTCGTCTGTAAGTGCAAAGTTCCACACGTCCTTGACATTCTCTACATAATGGAAGGTTACGCCCGTAAGATACATATCAGGTATCTCCTCTATGTCTTTCCTGTTCTCGTTGCACAGGAGAATATCGGTTATTCCGGCACGTTTTGCTGCAAGAATCTTCTCCTTTATGCCACCGACAGGGAGCACACGTCCGCGAAGAGTAATCTCGCCGGTCATGGCTGTGTTCTTCCTTACCTTACGCTGCGTAAGAGCAGATGCTATGGATGTCGCAATGGTGATGCCGGCTGACGGACCGTCTTTCGGCGTCGCACCTTCCGGAACGTGGATGTGTATGTTATAGTTGTCGAATATGCGATAATCGATATCCAGCAAGTCCGAGTGTGCTTTGCAGTATTCGAGTGCAAGGACAGCGGACTCTTTCATGACATCGCCGAGGTTTCCTGTCAGTGTGAGTTTGCCAGCCTTGCCTTTCGACAGGGATGTCTCGATGAAGAGAATCTCTCCTCCTACACTTGTCCATGCCAGTCCGGTAACAACGCCAGCATAGCTGTTGCCCTGATAAATATCACGTGTCACCAGCGGCTTGCCGAGATATTTCTCGATGTCGTCTACTTGGATTTTCTCTGGGCAGGTCTCTGTATTTTCGGAGGTTAGCATCTCCACGGCAAGTTTGCGCAATACCTTGTTTATCTGGCGGTCAAGTTGGCGCACACCGCTCTCACGTGTATATCGTTCGATGATTCGAACAAGAGCCTTTTTGTCGAACTTCAGGTCTTTGTACAAAGTGCCTGTAAATCCGTTGTCAACTTTGTCACGCTTCACAAGATGCCTCTTTGCTATCTCGTATTTCTCTTCTGTGGTATAACCTGTCAGCTCTATTATTTCCATACGGTCGAGCAATGGTTGCGGAAGGGTGCCGAGGTCGTTGGCCGTGCAGATAAAGAGCACATCGGAGAGGTCGTAGTCGACATCGAGATAGTTGTCGTGGAATGTAGCATTCTGCTCAGGGTCAAGTACTTCGAGAAGAGCAGATGTCGGGTCGCCGTTGATAGTCTGCTGTGTCACCTTGTCTATCTCGTCGAGGATAAATACAGGATTTGACGAACCGACTTTCTGCAGGGCCTTAATGATACGTCCCGGCATGGCACCGATATATGTGCGTCGATGACCGCGTATCTCGCTCTCGTCATGCATGCCGCCAAGTGAAATGCGTGCGTACTTCCTATCCATGGCTTTGGCGACGGACTTGCCGAGTGATGTCTTGCCTACTCCCGGAGGACCGAAAAGGCAGATTATCTGTGACTTATGTTTCAGTTTCTCCTTGTTCTGTCTTGCCATGGAGCGTAGCTTCATTACGGCAAGGAACTCAAGGATTCTCTCCTTAACCTTGTCCATGGCATAGTGGTCGGAGTTCAGTATCTTCTCCGCATGCTTCAGATCAAGGTTGTCAATGGTCTTCTCGCCCCATGGCAGAGAGACGAATGTCTGGAGATATGTCAGCTGTATCTGATAGTCAGGAGACTGCGGGTTGTAGTTGTCCAGCTTATCATATTCCCTGTCGAAGATTTTCCGTATATCCTCGTCCCATTTTTTCGTTGCAGCCTTGTCTTTGAGGGATTTCTTCTCTGGAGAGCCTTCGCTGCCTCCGAGCTCCTCGCGGATATTGCGTATCTGCTGATGGAGGAAGTATTCGCGTTGCTGCTCGTCTATATCCTCATGGGTCTTGGTCTGTATGTTGAGTCTCAGGTCAAGGAGCTGCAATTCGCGACTGAGGATTCTCAGCAGCTTGAACAGTCTTTCTTTGATGCCTTTTGCCTCCAGGAGTTCTATCTTCTCTGTTATAGGAATATGGATATTTGTTGCCGAGAAGTTTGTGAGGATTATGTCGTTTGAGATGTTCTGCAGAGCAAAGGAAGACTCGTTCGGGAGATCATCATTCTTCTCTATATAGTCATTCATGCTGTGGCGCAGTGTCTTCACGGCAGCGTTGAACTCCTTGTCGTCGGCGCTCGGCATGAGTTCCGGCATGGAACTCACCTTTCCTTCAAAGTAAGACGGCGTGCGGTAAAAGTCTTCCAGCATGCAGCGACCGAGTCCCTGCACGATGGCGGTCTTCTGATTCCCCGGCATGTCTATGACTTTTACAAGCTTGGCGTATACGCCGACATCGTATATGTCTTCCTTGGAAGGGGCTTCTGTATCCGAATTGCGTTGGCAGAAGACTGCGAAAATTTTGTTAGGGTTTGCCCGCATTGCTTCGATGAGGCCGACACTCTGCTCGCGTCCGATAAGAATAGGGCAGATGACCCCAGGAAACATCACAATATTTCTTGTGGCAAGGATAGGGACTACTCCGTCAAAATGAATGTCAAATAAAGTTTCGATATCGCCCTCGTAGTCGGCAATCATCTGTATATGTGAGTTCTCGTTCATATAATCTTTTAATCTTTGTCAAAATTCGTAAGTTTGTTATTTTCTTTGTCCTTGATTTTGAAGCATTTTGAGTTTGCAAAATTACGAAAAAATCTTAGAACAACCGAAAGTTTTGTTTAATTATTACAATAATTAAGGCTTTTCACGGTTATATGTAATAGGTGAACGAGGAAAATCCGTTGGCATCGTGTTTGGGTATTTTTATGTGACTTATGAGTTATTGGCGTATGTTCCGGTGTTTAGGCATGGCATGCGTATATGAAAAAGTGATGTAAAAGTACAGTTGCCATGCTTCTGCGGAGTGATGAACTCATGATGATAAAGACAGAAATTATTTATATAGACAAATGGGTAATGACTATTTCCAATTCAAGCAATTTACAGTCCGTCAGCGCCGTGCGGCGATGAAGGTCGGTACAGATGGTGTCCTTCTTGGTACACTTGGCGAGGGTGGTAGACGCATACTTGATATCGGTGCCGGGACTGGTGTCGTATCATTGATGTTTGCGCAACGTTTTCCTGACTCGCATATAACAGCTATAGAGATTGACGATAATGCATATCTTGATGCACAAGAGAATTTCTCAGCCTCTCCTTTCTCGGAAAGGCTTACGCTTGTAAAGGGGGATTTCCGCAGATATCCACATGACAGCAGCATGTGGCATGAGGGACAGAGACCTGTTTTCGACAGTATAGTAAGCAATCCACCATATTTCGACAATAGCTTTGAGAATCCTGACGAGGGACGTACAAGGGCGCGCCATACCTCAAGTCTGTCTTTTCAGGAGCTTATCAGCGGTGCGTATTCATTGCTTGCAGACGGAGGTGTATTCTCGGTAAGTATACCGATGGAGGCTCTCAAGTGCTTTTCGGCAGAATGTTTGATAACAGGATTCTGCCTCAAGCATTGCTATGCCATAAAGACTGTGCCTCGCAAACAACCGAAACGCTTTATACTTGTTTTCCAAAAAGGGCTACAGTGCGAGCCTGTGGAAGAGACATTTTGCCTGCTCAGTGCTGACGGCACTCGTAGCGAATGGTACAGTCAACTGATGGGCGAGTTTTATCTGTAAACACTGAAAACCAATCCCATGGACATGAAAAAAGCAAAGATAATACATGATATGTCGGAGTTGCAGCACGACATGATAGAACTTGTATTTGACAAGGATTCCCCTGATTACATCAGCCAACTGCCATCTTGTGCCGGTATCATACCTGACAGGGCAGACAAGACTGCCTTTCCTTCCCATAGAGCTACGGTGAAAAGGGTAGGAGTCTTTGTCGATGACATGCCGCAGAATATTGTAATGCGTGTATATAATTACGACCTTGATTATATAAAACTCTGTGGAAACGAATCTGTCACATACATAGAAAACATAAAGCACACTCTCATCCCGGACATCACCCCAGACATAAAGATAATAAAATGTGTCTCGTCTTTAGATGCTGCCTCTGAGTACATGGGGTGTGCAGATGTTCTGCTTGTACAATAATGCAAATGTTCTGCTTGATATAATAAAATAGAATACATTATGGCAAAATATAATATTTTTGATGGTAAAAGTTGGTATGCAACATTTGCACGGATAACGTATAAGAGACTAGTTACCCATGAGTGGGTGTCCTATGCGGATGTTATGGCAGAATCTATGGGATTGAAGTCATCAGGTGAGCTTGATTATGGCGTCAGTAAATGTGATAATTATGGTGAATTGAAAAAGGCATTTCCTGCTGTGATGAGGGCAATGTCAGACAAAGCAGGAGGCAAGAAATGGTTTGAAGAATATGGGACAAACAAAAGCAGGCGCTTCCGCTATATAGGCGAAGATGATGATCCTCTTGCGGATATGTTTAATGCTAAAGTCGTTAATGATCTGAAGAAATACTGGCGTTTCTGTCAAGACTCGGCAGGCTTCTTTCCTATGTCATGGATAGAATATTTCTTTAAGGATTGCGTTGATTTACTGGATATTAAGAATAAGCGACAGAAAGGGGAACAAGTTTTGGCTTCCAGTATGGATATTATTCTTAACAACATAGAACTGCTGCCGTTTCTTTATGAGTCTATTGTCAACAGACGTGTATTGGCCATTAACTACAAACCGTACGAGGAAGAACTGGTAGAGTTGGAATTTCATCCTCAGTATCTGAGAGAATATAATGGTCGATGGCATTTGTTGGGACATGCCAAAGACAAAATGCCGGAATGGACTTTTGATATTGCCATAGACCGAATCGTGGCAAAACCTCGTGAGTTGTATAAGGTCGCTTACATTCCTGCACCTGCCAATTTCTATAAAGATGTCTTTAATAACAGAGTTGGAGTAAGCTGTAATTGTGCTGAACCTCGAAAAATCCGTATTCGTGCACATAATATAAATATGTATAAACTGACGGAGACAAAACCTATTCACCATAGTCAGAATGTCATAGTTCCATTTGGAAAACATGATGACGGAGAATACGGTGAGTTTGAGATTTTTGTTGAGATCAATAATGAGTTTATAGGAAAAGTCCTTCAGATGGGGGAAGGATTAGAGGTCGTATCCCCAGATGATGTACGTGGCATATTTGCGAAAAGAGTGAGTGCTATGCACGAACTTTACTCAAAGTGATATTCATATAATGGTTCCTGATAAAAAAGAACTAATAATGAAGAAATATTTTTTGCTGTATAGTTATAAATTGTTTACCTTTGCAACGTAAAAAAACAAAATAATAATAATTATGGAAACACCAAGACTTATAGAAGAGAAGAAAAAGTATTTCGGGACTTATGCTGTCATGGCATTGTTGAACGCTCAGACCGTGCTTGACCATATCCAAAAGATTGCTGGCATAGAAAGCCCAGCAATGGAAAAACCTGAGGATTTATGGGAACATCCTGTGATGAAATATCTGTATGATAGTGCTGACAATAGGGAATGCCGTCCAGAGGTGAGGCTGTTCGTTATGGAGAAATTGCAGGAGTATTTCCCGTTCCTGAAGATTATGGCAGAGAACCAGCGTGACCATTGGAATCGGAAAAACTCATGTCAGAGACTGGAGGTCAACAGCTCGGATATACGTGATGTCCTCAACATGATATTCAGAGTGTTGAAGAAATACAGGGACATTACCACTCATTTTATGGCAAGGGATAATTTCTTTGATGATGGAAGCAAATTCCTTACTGGCACTGAACACCCTTTGACAATTATTCTAAATAAATATTACGATGTAGCACTGCGCAATATAAAGGAGAAATATTGCTATACAACGGAGGACCTCGCATTCATCCAGAACTATCGCATGAAAAGCACAAGGACCCCTGATGGAGGGCGGAGAATGATGGCCAATGTGGATTTCTTCATGAGCATTGTAGCGTATAATGGTGATAAGAGTGGGAAACTACATCTCTCTGGTATGGGAGTTGCCCTTCTTATATGCTTGCTTCTGGACAAGCAGTATATCAATCTGTTTGTCTCAAGATTGCCTATTCCGCTGCAATACAAAAACCAGCAAGAGGTTCAACGTATCATCAGCCGCTCTATGGGGATACACAGCATAAAACTGCCTAAAGACCGTATTCAGATGGATAAAGACAGCACATCTGTCGCTATGGATATGCTCAACGAGGTGAAACGCTGCCCTAATGAACTGTTTGAGACATTGTCTGTAGCAGACATGTCGCGCTTCAGAATAATGTCATCCGACTATAACGAGGTGTTGCAAAAGCGCAGCTCTGACAGATTCGCCCAGTTGCTGCTACAATATATAGACTACGGACAGTTGTTCAGGAAGATACGTTTCCATGTCAATATGGGCAAGCTTCGCTATCTGTTCAATGCCGAGAAAAGCTGCATAGACGGAAATACACGCGTCAGAGTCCTGGAACATCCACTCAACGGTTTCGGACGTATCGAAGAAATGGAGGCACTTAGGAAAAACGAAGACAATAAGTTTGCAAATACAAGTATCAGGATACGTGAATTTGAGGATATGAAACGTGATGATGCCGCTCCTGACAGTTATCCTTATATAGTGGACACTCGGTCACATTATATATTGGAAAACAACAAGGTGGAAATGTCCTTTGCAGGAAATCATGTATTACCTGTGATAGAGGAAGAAAACGGCAAATGGTATGTCGGCAAGGAAACACCGACATGCAGAATCAGTACACTGGAATTACCGGCAATGGCTTTTCATATGCTGCTTTTTGGCAGTGAAAAGACAGAGGAGCGTATCATGCAGGTGTATGGCCAATACAAAAGACTGTTTGATGCTATGCGCAAAGGTGATGTGAACAAGGATAATATCGCGGGATTCGGTATTGCAGAGTGTGATCTTCCTAAGAAAGCTCTTGATTCTCTGGACGGTTGTGCACAGGGCAAGGACATTGATTCGTTTGTCAGGAAAACCGTAGAGGAACTCCGTGTGGATACTTCCAGACGGCTGGAGAGACTCCGCGATGATAAGGATATGATTCGTTCAAGAGACAATAAGATGGGTAAACGAAACTTCAGGAAGATAAGCACAGGTGTGCTTGCTGATTTCCTGGCAAAGGATATAGTGAGATTCCTGCCGACGGAAAGCGATGGCATGAAGAAACTTACGGGCCTAAACTATCGCATATTGCAATCCTCGATAGCTGTTTACGACAGTGCTGGAGACAATGAAGCAAAAGTGCGGTTTAAGCAACTGTTTGAGAAGGCACTCCTGATAGGAACCGATCCCAATAGGAATCATCCTTTTATCCATAAAGTGTTTGCGCGCACTATACCGGAAAACGCAGTGGAGTTCTACGAACGCTATTTGGTGGAGCGTCGGGCTTATTTGGAAAAACTGTTCATGAAGGTATGCAAGGGAACTACAGTCAATGTGCCGTTTATAAACAGAAATCAGAAAAAGTGGAAGGACTCTACTCAAGAGTATCTTGGGCAAGTATATGGAAAAGACTTGGCAGTAGAACTGCCACGCCAAATGTTTGACGCAGATATCAAGGAATGTCTCCGCCAGTTGCCACAGATGGCAGACATAGATTTCAATAGAGCCAATGTGACATACTTGATAGGAGAGTACATAAAGAGAGTGCTTAATGATGATTTCCAGGGATTTTACTTCTGGAAACGTAGCTACTGCTATATGGATATGCTGAAAGGAAATTATGATAGGAAAGGAAAACTGTGCAATGCTTTTACCACTACCGCAGAAAGGGAGACGCTCTGGAAAGAGCGTGACCAGCGTATAGAGCAGTATCGTGCATGTGAGATGAAGAAGAGCATGACAGCCCGTCGCTCAAGAACTATAGAGTTGGATGATATGGAAAGCATATTGGACAGGAAAATATCCGCTGCACGCGTCTCGTATCAGAAAAATGAAAAGACAATACGCCGTTATAAAGTGCAGGATGCACTGCTCTTCCTTATGGCGAAACAGAAACTGACAGGGCTTGCCGATTTCGATGGGACAAAGTTCAATCTGAAAGATATCATGCCGGATGCAGACAGGGGCATCTTGTCTGAAATAATGCCTATGACATTCACTTTTGAAAAAGGCGGCAAAAGATATACAATAACTTCAGAAGGCATGAAACTGAAAAATTATGGCGATTTCTTTGTCTTGGCAAACGATAAAAGATTAACCTATCTGATGACGCTCATCGGCAAGGATGCAGTGTCTAAAGAAAAGCTGACGGAAGAGTTTTCCAATTACAATCAATGCCGTCCTGAAGTGGCACAACTTGTCTTCGACCTGGAAAAATGGGCCTTTGATACATATCCAAAGTTGAAAGGACTTGTCTTGAATGGTGAAAAAGTCGGATTCTATAAAATAATGGAAATGTTATGCAATGATCGAAAAATAGATAAGCAGCAGAGCGACATATTGCGTAAAATAAGAAACGCATTCGAGCATAATAGCTACCCAGAACAGGGTATCGTAGAAATAACGACTCTGCCAGAAGTTGCCGAGAATATGGAAAGACTGTTTGGAAGATATGCTATAATAAGATAAAAAAAGAACATATTACTTGCCTGTGTCACGTTTTTTCACTATATTTGCACCTGTATTCTTATAACTTCATATATAAAAACATGTTTTTTATGAAAAGAATCAAAGGAAACAAATTGGTAATGAAGGAAATATGAATCATACGTTGTAGAAACTCCCGTTTTGAGGGTGTATTACAACCACGGTGGAGAACTCCATCATGACATCCCTGTTGTAGAAACTCCCGTTTTGAGGGTGTATTACAACTAAGCAGTAATCTGTACTCGTGAATTTTCAGATGTAGAAACTCCCGATTTGAGGGTGTATTACAACGCTGTCTCTTCTATTTGAACTTGGCAATAGTTGTAGAAACTCCCGTTTTGAGGGTGTATTACAACTAGGGGCTTGTGTTTCATACTGGTTAAGTAGTTGTAGAAACTCCCGTTTTGAGGGTGTATTACAACTCATAAGTATTAACATTTTCATGATATGTAGTTGTAGAAACTCCCGTTTTGAGGGTGTATTACAACTTTGAAAGAATTTTATATAGAGCAAATTTTGTTGTAG
>JAIDEM010000138.1 GCA_029054825.1 Prevotella sp.
CAACTAAACCACCAAACAACTAAACCACCAAACCACCAAACGACCAAAGTTCCGATTAAGCGAGAGCAGAGTCAATCTTGCTTGGACTATGCCGAGCGGAAGGAATTTCGGGCGAAGCTCAACCACCTTATTATATTGTAGAGTATGAGAACAACGACCTTTGTAGTGATGATATTGGGTGCTATGCTTTCCTCATGTCAGGAGAGCATAGAGGAGCGTGCCGAGCGTGAAGCAAGGGAATACACATTGAAGTATTGTCCTACGCCGCCGCAGAATGATGTCATTACAGACAGTATCGTTTACCACAGTGCAACAAGGACATACTCCACATACATGACATTTACAGGCAGGCTGGATGATGCGGATGTCATTTCCGCTCATGACGGCGACATCTCGGAGAAGATGCTCCAGATGGTACGCTCCAATACTGGCATTAGAGCATATAAGGATGCAGGCTTCTCCTTTGAGTATGTATGCCGTTCGCAGAAGGAAAAGGGCAAGACACTACTCCATATCACGTTTACACAGAAAGATTACAATTCCGACAAGAAGGAATAGGGGCTGTAAGCTATTGGGGCAAGCCTGAAGTCCTGCAAAGCCATCAGCACCAGCAACCCTTAACCGACAACCAATAACCAAACCACCACCATGCTATTCACACTCTCTTGCACAGGCAACACACGCTGGGCGGCAGACATGCTGGCTAAGGTGCTGAACGATAGGGTAGTCTCCATCCCCGAGGCTGTCCACAGCGATTGTCTCTATCGTCTTCGTCCTGGAGAGAGAGTCGGTTTCTGTCTTCCTGTCCACGGCTGGCGGCTTCAACCGCTTGTCATGGATTTTATCAGCAGGCTGAAATTTGTTACACATGGTACTGTAAATGACGGCTTTCAGAATGGGGCACACTCACCGTATTGTTATTTCCTGATAACCTGCGGTGACAGTTGCGGCGAGTACGGCGAGCAGTTAGAGGAGGCATTGGCGACCAAGGGATTGAGGGTTAGTTCATGTTGTTCTGTCATCATGCCGGAGTCGTATGTCGGCCTGCCTTTCATGGATGTAGACACAGACCTGCGCGAGGCGGAAAAGAAGATGAATGCACGGAGCGTTGTCCTTGAGTTTGCCGATATCGTGGCAGAGAACCGTTCTGTCTGCATGCCGATACACAGAGGAGCTATGCCACGTCTCTATAGCCGCGTTCTCGGAAAGTTCTTTTACAGGTATCTCATTACAGACAAGCGTTTTAAAGTGGATACCGACAAGTGCATAGGCTGCGGGCTTTGCCAAAGGCATTGTCCGGTAGGCAATGTCGTGATGAGCGACCGCCATCCCGAATGGCTTCATACAGGCCGTTGCATGACATGCATGGCTTGTTACCATTATTGCCCAGAGAAAGCCGTCTCCTTTTGGCGATTCACAAAAGGCAAAGGGCAGTATTATTACGACCACAACAAGGCGAAGGGCAGAAAACGCTGAATAGTTGCTCATTTTGTGAGTTTTCAAATGAAATTATTTTTAATGAAATACAGTTGCTGAAGTTACTGTATGGGAAACCGTTGCCTAACATTGTTATTATATAGATGTATGTCAATTTTAGCGCGAAATGCTGATAGAATTTTTCAAAAATAATTAAGAAACGTTTGCATTTAATATATTTTTCATTATCTTTGCATGGAAAAAAATAATTGTAGAGAACACAAGCCAAGAGAATAATGGAAAATAACCTGTTGCTCCCAGATTATATATTTGAGTCAAGCTGGGAAGTTTGTAATAAAGTCGGAGGAATATATACTGTACTATCTACACGTGCTAAAACGCTGACAGACATCTTGCGTGACCGTCTTGTTTTTATAGGCCCTGACTGTTGGGGAGAAAAACAGTCGCCATATTTCAGACCAGACAGCTCGCTTCTTGAGAATTGGGAGAAGAAAGCCAATGCAGAAGGGCTTAACGTGAAGGTGGGACGTTGGGATGTTCCAGGGAAGCCTATAGCGGTTCTTGTTGATTTTAAGCCGTATTTTGAGAAGAAGAACCAGATTTATGCTGAGTTGTGGGAGAAGTATCAGGTTGACTCCCTCCATGCATACGGAGATTACGACGAAGCATCCATGTTCTCTTATGCAGCAGGCCTTGTTGTAGAGAATCTTTACTATTATCTTAATCTTGCTCCACAGAAAGTCATCTATCATGCTAACGAGTGGATGACTGGTCTTGGCATGCTCTACATTAAGGACAAGTTGCCAAAGATAGGTACCGTATGGACTACACATGCTACGTCTATAGGCCGTTCTATTGCTGGAAACGGAAAGCCTCTTTACGACTATCTCTGGTGCTATAACGGCGACCAGATGGCAGAAGAGCTTAATATACAGTCAAAGCATTCCATCGAGAAGCAGACGGCACTCAATGCTGATGCCTTCACGACAGTATCCGACATTACAGCTACAGAGTGCCTTGAACTCATAGGCAAGCCAGTGGATGTGGTGTTGCCAAACGGCTTTGAGGACGATTTCGTACCGAAAGGGGCTGTATTTACGAAGAAGCGTAAGGCTGCGCGTAAGAGCATCCTGCACCTTGCCAACTGCCTCACAGGACGCGAGTTTGCAGATGACACTCTGATTATCGGTACAAGTGGACGTTATGAAATCCGCAACAAGGGCATAAACGTATTCGTGGAAGCCATGAACCGTCTTCTCCGCGATAACCGTCTTGACCGCCAGGTAGTGGCACTTATAGAAGTGCCGGCATGGGTAGGTGTACCACGCGAGGACCTCAAGGAGCGTTATCTCTCCTCCAAGACCTACGACACACCGCTGGATTACCCGGTGATAACCCACTGGCTTCACAATATGCCGAACGACAAGGTGCTTGACAGTATGAAATATTACAATATGTGGAACAGCAAGGACGACAAGGTTGTGGTGATATTCGTCCCTTGTTACCTTGACGGCAACGACGGCATATTCAACATACCGTATTACGATTTCGTAATAGGCAATGACCTTTCCATCTATCCTTCATATTACGAGCCATGGGGCTATACTCCGCTGGAGTCCATCGCCTTCAAGGTTCCCTGTGTCACTACAGACCTTGCCGGATTCGGAGTCTGGGCAAATACGGTCAAGGGAGCCTACTCTGAGATAGAGGACGGAGTTAAGACCATTCACCGTACGGACTACAACTACTCAGAGGTTGCGGACGCTATCAATGACACTGTGGTGAAATTTGCCCGGATGTCAGATGCCCAGGTGAAGAAAGCCAGAGCAAATGCAGGTAAGCTCTCGCAGAAAGCTCTTTGGGGTGAGTTTATAGAATATTATCGCAAGGCATACGAT
>JAIDEM010000139.1 GCA_029054825.1 Prevotella sp.
GGTTAAACTTGTCAAGCTTGTCAACAATCGGTATTGACGGTAAGTCGTGTTTGGCTATTACCGATATGTTCGGCAACCTTGGTTGAAAATCTCGGGGGCAAATGTACGAAGAAATTCTATAACCTACAATTGTTTTTGTGTTTTTTTGAACAAATAAAATTATTTTTGCAGAGGTTTTTTTCTGTAAATTGAGGCGTATTATGGGCTTGTATCCATAGGAGATGCCTGCTTGCTGTCTATGCTGTCTGCCTGTGGTTTTACCTGCTTGCTGTCTATGCGGAATGTCATTGCCCCAGGAGCTGCACGACCTTCTCGGAATACTGTCTGCCGATAGGCAATACGGCTCCGTTTACGAGTGTCAGTGTGTGCTTGTTGAAACTCTTTATCTTGCTTGCCGCCACGATATACGAGCGGTGCGTCCTGATGAACTCGGTAGGGGAGAGCCTGTCGCCGAAGGACTTGAGCACGCCTCTCGAGAGTACAGGCTTGTCCTTGACCCGATGTATTCTGGAGTAGCCCTCCATAGCCTCGATGTAAAGGATGTCGTCAAGTGCTATGCTTACATTGTTATATTCCTGCTTGACGATGATGGTCTGGCTTGTGGAGTTCTTCACATTGAACTCTATCCTGCGTAGAGCTTTTGCACATGCGGCCTGGAAACGGCTGAAGGCGAACGGCTTGTGAAGATAGTCTACAGCATCAAGATTGAATCCTTCAAGGGCATAGTTGAGGTAGGCTGTCGTGAAAATGATGCAGATGTCGGCCGGTAGTTGTCGTGCTATGGTGAGACCTGTGACGGTCTCCATCTCTATGTCGAGGAACACGATATCAGGTTTCTCGGCAAGTATGGCGGCGAGTCCTTCCTCTGGGTCTGAATAAGTCTTTAGCGCGAAGCCATCCATTCGTGCGCAGAATTTGTTTATTACCTCCAACGCCAGCGGTTCATCGTCTATGGCTATGCAGTTTATGATATTGCTCATGGTCATGTGATGTTGTATGTTATTTTAATGTTGTTTGTCAGACGAAGGATGTTTTCTCCTGTTTTTCTTGATTATCAGGGTAATGGATTGTCAGAAAAGCTGTATTGTCAATGATACTTTGAACTTGTTGTCTGCTTCGGATATGTCGAGAGTATGCCTGTCTGGGAACAGGGCTTCGAGGCGTGCACGGCAGTTTTCCATGCCGACAGGCAGGTCGCGGCGAAATTCGTCGGCATGTTTCATGACACCGTTTTGTGTCTCGAAGGCGAGGACACCGTCTTTAAATGTCAGGTTTATGATGATGGAGCAGTCTCTGCTTGTCGATGTGCCGTATTTGAAAGCATTCTCGACGAATGTGAGGAGTATCATCGGAGGAACCATCACGCTGTCGTCATCGATGTCATGTGTCCAGTATACGGTCGTGTGCCTGTTGAGCCGCAGAGCCTGCAGGTCTATGTAGTTCTGTATGTATGCTACTTCGTCTTTCAGGGCTACAGACTCGTTTTCTATGGTGACATAAGTGTATCTCAGTATCTCCGTGAATTTGATGAATGCGTCTTCGGCCTTTTGCGATGTACCTATCACGAGGGAATACAGGGAATTGAGTGTGTTGAAGAGAAAATGCGGACTTATCTGCGCCTTGAACATTGCCATCTCGGCCTTGTTCTTCTGATTCTCTATCTGCTTCTTCAGTAACAGTTGTTCATAGAGTGCATTGACAAAGGAGACGGTGAGCGAATAGCCTATGACAAGGGAGAACATAAGCCACATGCTTAGTTCTATGCTCTGATTGCGGACGCTTGTCTGGTATTCTGTCATTGCCGGTGTGATGAACTCTACGTCGGGTAAGGGGAAATGTGACAGAAGGCAGTTGGAGCAGATGAAGAGCAGGATGGCTATTCCTATCTTCTTGTACTTCCTTGCAATCATGAGTTTCGGGAAATCTAGATGTTTTATGATGAAATAGCATAGATAAAGGTACGCGCATACGATGAAGAAAAAGAATGTCCAGCGTGTAAGCCAGTAGCGTGCCGGTCCAAGAATGATGATGAGCGGCACGAACACGAGACAGAAAAACAGGTCGAAGACGAGGTTTGTTCGTTGTACTAGGAATTTCATAGTGCAAAGTTAGTAAAAAAATATGGTGTCGGCAAATTTCTCCAAGTCCATTCGTTGACACATTCATGTCAGATATTGACACATATTTTGAATATCCAATAATAAGTCATAATTTTGCGGACAGTTACTAACCAAAAAGAGAAAACGATATGAAAAAGCAAATCATCACATCATGCGTTGCACTGGCTCTTCTTTGCGCCTGTGGCAATGACAAGCAGTCCAAGGAGCAGCAAAGTCTTATGGAAGCTTCAAAGCAGGAACTTGCAGAGGCCGTTTCCGAGCGCGACCAGCTCTTGAGCCTTGTCAGTGAAGTATCATCGGGAATGGAACAGATAAAGCATATTGAGAATATACTTACACTCTCTAAGTCTGGCGAGAACAAGTCACAGCGTGAACAGTTGCTTGCTGATATGGAAACCATACAGAAGACTCTGCAGGAGAGAAGGGAACAGCTTGAGAAACTTGAGGCAAAACTGAAGGAGTCGACACTCTTCAACAAGGAACTCCAGACGACAATCGAGGCTCTCCGTGCACAGATTGAAGCCCAGGCGACAGAGATTGACGACCTTCGTACACAGCTTACCGCCGCCAAGGAGCGTATAGGACAGTTGCATCACTCTGTAGATTCGCTCAATACTACCGTTGCCAATGTCACTACAGAGAAGGAAGCGGCACAGAAGGCATCGCAGCAGCTTGAGAATGAGCTTAACACATGCTACTATGCTGTAGAGACAAAGGCCAACCTGAAGAAGCATAAGGTCATTGAAACTGGATTCCTCCGCAAGTCCAAGCTCATGAAGAGCGACTTCGACCAGAATGTCTTTGTCATCAGTGACAAGAGGACTCTCGGCACAATCAATCTGAAATCAAAGAAGGCAAAACTGCTGACAAATCATCCTGCCGGCTCTTATGAACTGGTGGATAATAACGGACAGAAAGTGTTGCGTATAACAAAACCGCAGCAGTTCTGGGAGCTCAGCAACTATCTTGTTGTGCAGACCGACTAAGTCCAGTATGCTTTCCTTGGCTTGAGGTGATACAGTGTTATCGGATATAGCCAGGGAGGCTTGTAGGATATCTCATGTATAGTTGTAAAATCTGTGACATATCGTGTGACAGAATGTTTTGAATTGGGTTATATGTTCCAAAGGGCGTCTACAGAGTTCCATATTTTATGTGAATCCTGTAGACGCCTTTTCTTGGCAACTTTTTGCATATTAGGCCGCAATTTATATGTTTCTTATATGTACTGGCTACAGTTCCGTTTTTTTACTACCTGGTTATAAAACGCCATACTATCTGTATGAAAGCAAAGAGGTGCGGACATTTCCCAATGTCTGCACCTCTTGTTTGTATTGATTTCTAAACTTTTCTAAAAGATGACGGGCCTCACGGCCGGTCGGTGTTACCTGAATTAACAACAAATCTTTTTACTCTTAAAAATCTAATACAATCTAAACTAACTAACTTTTACCTAATAACTAAAACCTAACTATATACTATCTATGAAAAACTAAATTCTTTTCTGTACTCAGAGCCATGTTTCAGCTCCTGCTGTCATCCGGACTCCAGCGTGTCTTTACGTCTTTGTTCCTTTTGACGATGCAAAGGTACGACTGTTCCTGGATATGGCAAAATATTCGTATTGTTTTTTATTCAAAGAATCATTATTTTTGATAAGGGTCAAGCAGGTGTTTGAATTTATAGTGTAAACATGACACTTTTACGTGTTTTTGATTATCTTTGGTGTCTTTATCACTATATGTATTTTGTCGTGTTTTTGGAGATTATGTGTCATTCTTGTGACACATATATATAATAAGGGTTATGATTTCTTACATTTTGCAACAGGAGAAAAGTATGTATATTGTGGTTTCGGAGTCTCTGATTCGTACAAAATGCAGATGAATATTGTGCATTTCCGAGGCTTGTGGTGTATGGATATGACAATGCCCTGTATCGTTCATCCGATACAGGGCATTGTATTGAATATATGTTCCAGGATATATGTCATGCCTGTATGACGAGACAAGGACGGCTGGGTTTACAACCGGTATATCCGGAATATAAGATTTACTGCTTAATCTTGTTTACATAAGCGTCGATGACAGCTACCGCCACGATGTTCACCACGTCACGTACGCTGGAGTCGAAGTCAGTAAAGTGGATAGGCTTCTTTAGACCCATCTGTATAGGACCTATCACTTCGGTCTCTGGAGAGAAGCCCTTGATGAGTTTGTATGCGGAGTTCGCAGCGGAGAGGTTTGTGAATATCATGGAGTTTACCACCTCATTGTGCAGACGGAGGAACGGATATTTCTTGTCTCTGTGCTCATGGTCAAGGGCAAGGTCTATGGACATCTCGCCGTCAATCTTCAGGTCTGGGTACTCAGCCTGCATATCTGCGACGACGTCATGCATGAGCCGTGGGCTGCCATCCTTGTCAACGCCGAAGTTAGAGTAGGAAATCATCGCCATCTTAGGCTCATCGTTGAAGAACCGTATGGAGTCTGCAGTAAGGCGTGCTATGTCTTTCAGCGTCTCCTTGTCAGGATTGCGGTTGATGAGAGTATCAGCGATATAGTACGTACCGCGTTTCGAATTGACGATATGCATTGTGCCGAAATGCTTGTAATGGTCACGTATGCCGATGATTTCCTTGGCAACTTTTATGGTATTGGAGAATTTTGTGTAGACACCTGTGATGAATGCGTCCGCTTCTCCTGTCTCAACCATCATCATGCCGAAGTAGTTGCGCTCGAACATCTTGTCGTTTGCCTCTTCGAAGTTGTATCCTTCGCGGCAGCATTTCTCAGCCAATATCTGCGCATATCTTTCACGTCGGGCCATCTCGTTGTCATGACGGAGATTGACAATCTCGACTCCTGTAAGGTCAAGGTCAAGCTCTGCGGCTTTCTTTGCTATCATCTCGTCGTTGCCGAGAAGGATAGGCTGGCAGAGACCTTCCTGCTTTGCCTGCACGGCAGCCTTGATCATTGTAGGGTGAAGTCCTTCCGCGAATACCACTCTCTGAGGGTGCTTGCGGGCTGTCTCGTATAGAGACTGTGTAACATTGGTCTCCTGTCCCATCTTGCGGCGTAGGTTGCGCTTGTATGCTTCCCAGTCGGTAATCGGCGTGCGTGCCACACCAGAGTCCATTGCTGCTTTCGCTACAGCGGCAGATACCTCGGTGATGAGGCGCGGATCCACAGGTTTCGGTATGAAATAGTCTGGACCGAACGTGAGATTGTTCACCTTATATACTTGGTTCACTACATCAGGCACAGGCTGTTTTGCAAGGTCGGCGATGGCATGTACAGCCGCGATCTTCATTTCCTCGTTTATGGCAGAGGCATTTACGTCCAGTGCGCCGCGGAAGATGTAAGGGAATCCGATGACATTGTTTATCTGGTTAGGGTAGTCGGAGCGTCCTGTTGACATCAGGACATCAGGGCGTGCGGCCATGGCGTCCTCGTATGAAATCTCCGGTATAGGGTTTGCGCACGCGAATACGATAGGGTTCTTTGCCATGGAACGTATCATGTCCTGGCTGACAACATTGCCCTTTGAGAGACCGAGGAACACATCAGCCCCCTTCATGGCCTCCTCGAGAGTGTGTGCGTCACGGCGTTCTGTCGCGAAGAACTTCTTCTGTTCCGTTAGGTTCGGTCTGTCGCTCGTTATCACCCCCTTGGAGTCGAGCATAAGGATGTTCTCAAGTCTTGCGCCAAGAGCGACGTAAAGCTTTGTGCACATGATGGCTGCAGCGCCTGCACCGCTGACGACAATCTTGACATCCTCAATCTTTTTTCCAGCCACCTCAAGGGCGTTGAGGAGTCCGGCAGAAGAGATGATGGCTGTGCCGTGCTGGTCGTCGTGCATTACAGGGATGTCAAGAGACTTCTTCAGGCGTTCCTCTATATAGAAGCATTCTGGTGCCTTGATGTCCTCAAGGTTGATTCCTCCGAATGTAGGTGCTATTTTTTCTACGGCCTCGCAGAATTTCTCAGGGTCTTTCTCATTTACTTCAATGTCAAAGACATCGACACCGCCATATATCTTGAAAAGAAGACCCTTACCCTCCATTACCGGTTTGCCGGACATCGCGCCGATGTCGCCCAGTCCGAGTACAGCGGTACCATTGGAGATAACGGCAACAAGGTTGCCTTTGTCTGTATATTTGTAGGCGGCATTAGGATTCTCTTGGATCTCCAGGCAGGGGTAGGCTACACCAGGCGAATACGCCAGCGAAAGGTCTGTTTGTGTTCGGTAAGGTTTGGTTGGCACAACCTCAATCTTGCCAGGCCGGCCGGCCTCGTGGTATTCGAGAGCGGCTTCTTTAGTAATTTTCACCATAATAATCTATATATTAAAAAGTTCAGTTGTCGTAAGTGAGGTTTTGAGTATAAAAAAAACTTGATGCAAAATAACAAAAAAAAACCGAATTGACCAAATATCTATACTATTTTTCTTTGAAAATACAAAAAAACTGGCAAACTTTTTGGTGTTTATTGATAATTTTCTTAACTTTGCGGTATTAAAGAAACAGTGCCGTATAAAATTATCCAACTATATAAAAACAAATCAAAACTATGGTAAATTACAAAGACCTTGGTCTCGTGAACACTCGTGAGATGTTCAAGAAGGCTGTTGCTGGCGGCTATGCCATTCCAGCGTTTAACTTCAATACAATGGAGCAGATGCAGGCTATCGTGATGGCTGCAGTAGAGACAAAGTCACCTGTCATCATGCAGGTATCACGCGGTGCACGCAACTATGCAAACCCTACAATCCTCCGTTACATGGCCGAGGGTGCTGTCGAGTATGCAAAAGAGTTGGGTTGCCCTAATCCTGAGATAGTTCTCCACCTTGATCACGGTGACTCTTTCGAGACCTGTAAGTCTTGTATCGATATGGGATTCTCTTCAGTAATGATTGACGGTTCTTCTCTTCCTTATGAGGAAAATGTCGCCCTTACGAAGAAAGTTGTTGAGTATGCACATCAGTTTGACGTCACTGTAGAGGCCGAGCTTGGTGTTCTCGCCGGCGTAGAGGACGAAGTTGTCGCTGAGGAGTCTCACTATACAAAGCCAGAGGAAGTCATTGACTTCGCCACACGTACAGGCTGCGACTCTCTTGCCATCTCCATAGGCACATCACACGGTGCATACAAGTTCACACCTGAGCAGTGCACACGCGACCCTAAGACAGGCAAGCTCGTTCCGCCTCCACTCGCTTTCGATGTCCTCCACGAGATAGAGGAGAAGCTCCCAGGCTTCCCAATCGTGCTTCACGGCTCTTCTTCCGTGCCACAGGACTGTGTTGATACAATCAATGCGTTCGGCGGCAAGCTCCCTGACGCTGTAGGTATTCCAGAGGAGCAGCTCCGCGAGGCTTCCAAGTCTGCTGTATGCAAGATCAATATCGACTCTGACTCACGTCTTGCAATGACTGCAGCTATCCGCAAGTATCTTGCAGAGAATCCAGGACATTTCGACCCACGTCAGTATCTTACACCAGCCCGTACAGCAATGAAGGACATGTATATCCACAAGATTGTTGACGTGCTTGGCTCTAATGATAAACTCTAAATTATAAAAATGAAGAAAAATATTGTTATGGCAGTCGTCTTTTTGACGACTGCCATTTCCGCGTTTGCTCAGAAATACCATGTCACCAGTGTCACGAGAGAGCGCATCCTCATCGACAGCACATTCGTGGCGGATGCCTGCGGCATGGAGGTCCTTGCGCCGTACAAGCACGTTGTGGACTCCATCATGTCGCCAGTCGTTGGCAAGGTTGCCAAGTATATGGCAGCGCATAATCCGGAAAGCGAGCTTTCCAATCTTCTTGCTGACATCATGGTATGGCAGGGCCGGCGTTATGGTGAGAATCCCGACCTCGGTATATACAACATGGGAGGCATCCGTGCGGCACTTCCTGCCGGAGATGTGACGTTCGGCGACGTCAACGATGTAGCTCCTTTTGAGAACTATATATCCTTTATCTCCCTGACAGGCACCCAGATGAATATCCTCTTTGACCAGATCGCAAAGAGCAACGGCTGTGGCCTGTCGAAGGGGATCGCCCTTGTCATAAAGGACAGGAACGTAGAGTCTGTTACCTTGAATGGCGAACCGATAGACCCTAACCGCGTCTACCGCATCGTCACGCTCGATTATCTTGCCATGGGCAATGACGGATTCCTCGAGCTGACCAAGGGCTCTGACCTGAAATTCCCTAAGGATGAGCATGCTCGCACACGGGAGTTTATCGTGGAGTATTTCCTCGAGAAGACCAAGGCTGGAGAGGTTATCGATGCAGAAATTGAGGGACGTCTGGTGTTGAAGTGACAGCATCTCCGTCATGCCGCCATGTCTGTGGCACGTGTCTGACACGGTATAGCCATAGGTTATGGAGGCAGAATGAAATATAATGTAAATAAAACCAAAGCGTAAAAACATGATTAGCTTCATAAAGACCAAGACAGCAGCCTTCTGCATCATTGCCTGCACGGTGTTGCCATGCTATGCACAGAAGCGGCTGACTATACTTCACACAAACGACACGCACTCCTGCATATTGCCGCTGAACCCTAATCTTGCCGACAAGAATGTGGCTGGACGCGGCGGATACCTGCGGCGCATGACGCTTATCAACGAGGAGCGCAAGAAAGACCCTTCGCTTCTCTATATTGATTCGGGCGATTTCGCGCAGGGTTCCTCATACTATACCCTGTTCATGGGTGACGTGGAGATAAAGTTGATGAACGAGATGGGCTGCGATGCCTCTACTATAGGAAACCACGAGTGGGACTACGGACTTGAGAATCTGGTACGCAACGCCCGTATGGCGAAGTTCCCGATTGTCTGTTCCAACTATGATTTCAAGGGTACGGAGCTGGACGGACTTATCAAACCGTATACCATCATCAAACGTAATGGCTTGAAAATAGGCATATTCGCTCTCTGTCCGAAGCTTGAGGGACTTGTCTTCGCCAAGAACTGCGAGGGCGTCGTCTACAACGACCCTGTCGCCTGCGGCCTGGAGATGGGCACTTTCTTGAAGAAAGAGAAGAAGTGTGATGTCGTCATCTGTATCTCTCATCTCGGTTGGGACGAGCGTGGCGATATAGGAGTGATAAAAGGCTCACGCGGCATAGATATTGTCCTCGGAGGCCATAGCCATAGCTATTTCACAGAACTTGAGTATGTCAAGGACCTTGATGGCCGTGATGTCCCTGTAGACCAAAATGGAAAGTCGGGAATATATGTCGGCAAGATTGTCCTTGAACTGGAGAAATGATACTTATTTTCCTGTCCGTCAAGGATATGGACGGCAGGATGTGGGATTGCCACAATGCCGTTTACAGCAATCAGGCGGTATCCGTCATATACGGATACCGCCTGATTTTATTTTGCCAGAAAATAGATAAGGGAATGTAGAGTGTGGCTTATTTCATGCGCAATGTCATTCCTCGTTTTTGTGGGAGTGGCTTGATGTTTTTCAGAGGGTGACCTTTTTGCGCTCAAAAGGTTACGTTTTACCATGTAGAAGGTGACCTTTCGCTGTGTGAAAGGTCACCTTCTGTTTTTACATCCCTGCGCTTCCGTTGATGGAAGATTATTGTTGGTATGGTAATGTATTGAAAATCAGTGCAAATATGCGTAAGTTGTTGCTGGAATGATAGTGTTGCAGGCGGGATGTTCTCATTCAAAATACAGCGAGAGGCAAATCATCTTCGTGCGTGTCTTGTCGACGGAGTAGGCGTAAGGCAGCATACTCTGGTCGCGAAGAGTGCCGGCGTGCTTGGTGTCGAGGCTGTTTGTCAGACTGTACATGAATTTCAGTTCAGGCCGTAGCTTGAAGAACGGGAGATAGAAGTCGCATCCTATGCCTGCCGACAGGAACACATCATATTTCTTCAGGCGCAGGAAATCATTTGCCTTGGTCGTGAGATTGAACATCGGCGTCAGTCCGGCGACAACGTAAGGCCTGTGGTTGTTGAAGCGTTTCGCACTGAATATCATGTCCATTGTCGTGGCGATGTACACCGACTTCATGTTTTGTACCTCTTCCCTCGGCTGTCCCTGCTCGTCAAGGCTTGTCCAGTTGCGGAATGTGAGGTGCTTGGTGCCGAAATAAAGCATCGGCGCAAAGCGGAACGCGAAATGAGTGCCGAGACGTGCCTCGCCGAGCACACCGACATGAAAGCCCGGGTCCCAGCGGTCCTGGTCTACGCTGACGGTGGATGTATACTGTCCTCCATCCTCGGTCTCTATCACGACAGGACCGACATTGTTCAGTTCCATGTCCTGCAAGTGAGTGCCGAGAACCACACCGAGATGGAACGGCCGCAGGTCTGTGTACGGGCGGTTCTCCACCGACCTTTCCTGTGCGCTGGCACTGATGGTCAGCGTCATGGCTGCTAATATGGTAAAAAATGTCTTCATCTTCCTATATAACGCATATCTCCCCGATTTATTGTGCCGAAATATATTGGTGTGTATTTATGTGCAAACAGCCGTCTGTGACAATGCATATTAAATAAGGTGAAAAGTTTGGAAAATTCAGGAAATTTGAGTACCTTTGTCGCAAATTAACGAACCGCGATGGCAAAAGACTTGCAGAAGACAGAATATCAGTTCCAGGAAGCTATGGGACTGTGCAGAGATATTTTCCAGAAAAAACTCTATGACTACAAGCCGTCATGGAGAATGCTACGCCCGTCATCGTTGACAGACCAGCTCTTTATCAAGGCAAAGCGCATCCGCTCCCTGGAGATAAAGAGGGAGTCGAAGGTGGGTGAGGGTATATTCCCAGAATTCATGGCTTTGATAAACTACGGCATAGTCGGTCTGATACAGCTCGACAACGGCTTTGTAGACGAGATAGACATCACCAACGACGAGGCGATGGCTCTCTACGACCGGTATGCGGAGAGCTGTCTGCTCCTTATGCTCAAGAAGAACCATGACTATGATGAGGCATGGCGGGGCATGCGCGTGAGCAGTTATACCGATTTCATACTGACGAAGATAGAGCGCATCAAGGAGATAGAGAACCATAACGGAGAGACCCTCGTCTCGGAAGGTGTGGCGTCCAACTATATGGACATCATCAACTATGCGACGTTCGGTGTCATAAAATTCATGGAAGCGGCGGAAAGGTAAATGCCTGTGGACAAGCGTAAGACCATAAAGACCATCGCGGTAAACCTCGGCAGGGTGATACTCGGCCTTACATTCGCGCTCTCCGGCTTCGCCAAGGCGGTAGACCCGTTGGGTACGGTGTATAAGTTTCAGGACTATCTTGCTGCTGTAGGTTTCGGAAACACTGTCCCGGAGGCATTGCTCCTGCTGTGTGCGGTGGCTCTGTCTACGGTAGAACTGGCAATGGGTGTCTTTACCTTGCTGGCAATATGGCGGCGCAAGACATCCAAGGCTGTGACGGCATTCATGGCCGTAATGACACTGGTGACGGTGTGGATATACGTGGCAGACCCTGTGCAGGACTGCGGATGTTTCGGCGATGCTGTCGTGCTGACAAACGGCGAGACACTCCTCAAGAACATCGTCCTCCTGACCTGTGCCGTCATGCTTGTACGCTGGCCGCTGGCAATGCCGCGGATGCTTGGCAAGAACGCACAGTGGATGACGGTGCATATCACCGTGGCAGGCTCAATCGTGCTCAGCGCATGGTGTCTCTATGACCTCCCGGTGGTGGATTTCCGACCGTATCATGTCGGTGCCGATATACGTCAGGGCATGAAAATCCCTGCCGATGCCGAGCAACCGGTGCTGGAGACGACTTTTATCCTGGAGAAAGACGGCGAGCGCAAGGAATTCTCGCTTGAGGATTATCCGGACTCCACATGGACATTCGTGGACAGCAGGACAACGGTGGTGAAGCAGGGATATGTCCCGCCGATACACGACTTCTCGATAACTACATCCGAGGGCGAGGATATTACTGATGATGTGCTGTCGTATAAGGGATACACATTCCTCCTGATAGCCCCGTTCATAGAGAGGGCGGAGGACTCCACGTTCGGCGAGATAGACCAGATATACGAGTTCGCGGACGACAACGGGCTTCGATTCTATTGCTTGACATCAAGTGGCGAGGAGGCCATAGCTCACTGGCGGAACATCACAGGGGCGGAATATCCGTTCTGTCTGACGGACGGCACCACGCTGAAGACGATAGTGAGGAGCTCCCCGGGCGTGCTGGTGCTTGACGACGGAAAGGTCGTAGGCAAATGGAGCCACAACATGCTTCCGTCGCTTGACAGGCTCGAGAGGATGACAAGGCA
>JAIDEM010000014.1 GCA_029054825.1 Prevotella sp.
ATTGCGTCTTGTCTGGTGGGCTGGGAGATGTGAATTAGAGACAGATGTACATCACGACTCAGACAATCCTCAAGGTGAATATGTTGTAGTGAATACTTGTGGATTCATCGGAGACGCAAAGGAGGAAAGCATAAACACCATACTGGAACTTGCAGAGGCGAAGGCAGAAGGGATAATAGGGAAGCTTATTGTTATGGGATGTCTCTCAGAACGGTATCTTGCTGATTTAGAGGAGTCAATACCGGAAGTGGACAAGTATTACGGTAAATTCAATTTTAAGGATTTTGCAGCGTCTTTACCAGAAAACGATAACGCAGCCGGCAGTGTGAAGGCGCGGCTCACCACAACTCCCAAGCATTATGCATACTTGAAAATCAGCGAGGGCTGTGACCGCCGTTGCGCCTACTGTGCTATTCCTCTCATTACGGGAAAGCACAAGAGCCGCCCTATGGAGGAGATACTGGATGAGGTCCGTCTCCTTGTGGCTGACGGTGTACGTGAGTTCAATGTCATAGCCCAGGAACTGACATACTACGGCATAGATCTGTATGGCGAGCGCCGCATAGCGCAGTTGGTGGAAGCCATAGCACACGAGAAAGGAGTACAGTGGATACGTCTCCACTATGCCTATCCTAACCAGTTCCCTATGGAACTGCTTGATGTGATGCACAACAACAGTAATGTCTGCAGGTATCTTGACATAGCCTTGCAGCATATTTCTGACAATATGCTCGAGCGCATGCATCGCCATACGACAAAGGAAGAGACCATGCAGCTCATAACACGACTCCGGGATGCTGTCCCCGGGATACACCTGCGCACGACACTTATGGTAGGTTTCCCGGGAGAGACGGAAGAGGATTTCCGCGAACTTGTAGAGTTTGTCAAGTGGGCTCGCTTTGAATGTATGGGTGCATTTGCCTATTCGGAGGAGGACGGAACATATAGTGCTGTACATTACAAGGATGACATACCGGCAGAGATCAAGCGGATGCGTCTGGACAAGCTCATGCGCGTACAGCAGAACATATCGGCAGAACTGCAGGCGGAGCAGATAGGGAAGACCATGGCGGTCGTCGTTGACAGGAAAGAGGGAGACTATTATGTCTGCCGCTCTGAGTTCAGTTCTCCAGAGGTCGACCCCGAAATCCTTGTCCCTGCTGGTGACAAGAAACTCCGTAAAGGATGTTTCTATGATGTTGAGATTACAGCAGCAGAAGAGTTTGATCTCTATGCCACAATAATTAGATAGTTTTCTTCGCCCCAATAAAATATACAGACAGTGAATAATAAGGAATTTATAACTACTTTGGCAAAGAATACAGGTGTTGGCAAGGAGAAGACACAGACCTTAGTTAATGCTGTAATAGCTGCCATGTCTGCCACTTTTGACGAGGGAGATAATGTCACTGTTGCCAATTTCGGTACGTTTGAACCCAAGAAGCGTATGGAACGTATCATAGTCAACCCGTCATCAGGACAGCGTATGCTTGTTCCACCAAAGATAGTGCTTAATTTCAAGCCTGCCGCGAATGTCAAGGACAATATGAAGAAAGGAGGCGTGGAATGAGCACCATGAAGGATCTTGCTCGTATTGTTGCTGAGAAACAAGGCATCACGCGTGCCGAGTCTGAGCTGTTTGTGGCAGCGATGTTTGAGCTTCTGAAGTCTACCCTCAATACTGATGACCAGGTGAAGGTCAAGGGCTTGGGAACATTCAAGATACAGACCGTGAAGTCGCGCAGCAGTATCAATGTGAATACAGGCGAAAGGGTTGTCATCGATTCCCATGACAAGATAGCGTTCACGCCAGACAAGGCGATGGCCGAGTCGGTCAACAAGCCATTCGGTCATTTCGAGACTGTCGTGCTGAATGACGGTGTCGTCTTCGATGATATGGAGGATACACCTGATACGGCAGACAACACTGTTGCTCAGCCTGCAGAAGTTCCTGTACAGGAAGAAATCGTTGCGGTTACTGAACCGCAACTTATGGAGTCTGACGAGGAAGTGGAGCGAAAAACTGTTCAGACACAGACGCCATTGGAAACCGCAGACACGGCGCACGAGCAAGTAGAGAAGACAGCTGTCGCAGATACCATACAGAAACAAGTAGAGGATACCCATGTCATACAGGAACCACAACCAGAGAAAATTGTTTCAGCTGTACAGATACCGCTAACGGTCACTGATGTGCAAGAAAATCCCGATCCAGCAGAGGATAATGACATTGTGGAAGACAAGGAGAAGAGTAACAGGGGTATATACATCCTATTCGGCATCTTGCTTGTCGCGTTCTTTGCAGCCGGATTCTTTACTGGACGCATGACAATGGATGATGCTGTCGCTGCAAAGTCGGATACACCAGTCAAGAAGGTTGTAGCGAAGAAAGTCGTGAAGACCGCTCCGAAGCCTGTCGTTACCAAAGACATCGATACTGTTAAGACTGAACGCACGAAAATGGATATAGCAGAGCAACAGCCTGCAGAGCTGTCTGTCAAGGAGAAAGAAGAAATTCCGGCCACATCGTACGATTCAGATCCAAGGATACGTACTGGTGCATATCGTATAACGGGCATAGACAAGACCGTGACAGTGTCCAGTGGACAGACACTGGAAGGCATATCAAAGACATATCTCGGTCCAGGAATGGAATGCTATGTGGAGGCTGTCAACGGCGGAATAAAAGAGGTCAAGGAAGGGCAGATAATAAAGATTCCTGCTCTTAAAGTCAAGAAAAAGAAGGCAATGTGATAGTTCTTTTTCTATTGCTCCTTACTATGGCGAGGGTGTAATGTGTTTTCCCCCTCTATGCGTTATATCAACGACAGCCTCCAGACCATAAATTATTATTAGGTAATGGTTGGGAGGCTGTCGTTGATTGTCCTTGCTTTATAAAAATGTTATTGTTTTAAAAAAGTAACAGAAGAGACAAAATATTCCGTTATTTTTTATTACCTTTGCAGAAATTAAGGATAATAT
>JAIDEM010000140.1 GCA_029054825.1 Prevotella sp.
AAACGAAGCCCCGCTTACCTAAAAGGTAAAATCTAGCACATCAAGTGGGCTTCAAGAGAAAAAAGAGTTTACTCCGCTATCAATGCGGCCAATATCAATTTCGAGGAGCAGGTAGCAGATGCGGATGTGAAAATCGCCCATCTGATGGAGGAGATAAGCACGACCGATGATGTGCTGTCTATCATTCAGCAAATCTCTGACTGCATGGATGACAAGGAGGACGCACAGCGCGGAATGGAACGCCTGGAGCAGATAAAGAAGTTCCTTGACGAGGAAGTTGAAAGCGAGGAATAGGGTAGGAGAGCGAACTTATGCGGATAAAACAAGCAAAATTCTTTGAGTGCAAAGTGCGCTACGAGAAAACGATGGAGGACGGCCTGGACAAGAAAGTGACAGAGACGTATGTTGTCGATGCACTCTCCTTCACCGAAGCCGAAGGGTGTATCATTGAGGATATGAAACCGTATGTCGGCGACAAGGAAATGGAGGTCACTGCCTTGAAGATAGCCTCCTACAACGAGGTGCTCCTCAGTGACAAAGATTCGGATGACAAATATTACAAAATCCGTCTGAACTTCATCACACTTGACGAGAGAAACGGCAAGGAGAAGAAGACAGCCGTTGACTATCTCGTTCAGGCGGCAACTGTTGAGGGCGCAAGAAAGAACATGGAAGAAGCGATGTCAGGAACAATGATAGACTATGTTATAGTGTCAGTCATCGAGACAAACATCATAGATTTGTTTGAGCACAAGAATATATAATCATCATATTACTCATGACAGTTCATTCATATTTCTTATAATGTTTCGCCATACCGTCTGTGAAGATAGTATGGTTGCCTGGGGCATTCCAACCACGTGTTGTCGATATTGCCCCAGGCTTTTTATTTCTCCTTGTTTCTTATCAACTCTAAAAACAACTGAATCGCGTATGAATATCATTTTCAGAAAAATAACAATAGAGAACTTCAAGGGGGTTCTTTCTAAGCGTGAAATCACGTTTAGCCCTTGCAAGACCATGATACTTGGTGCCAACCATAGTGGCAAGACCACCACGGCAGATGCTGCGTATTGGGTGCTGTTTGGTAAGAACAGCAACGGCAAGGCAGACTTTGGTATAACGCCAATGGATGAGCATAATAAACCTATCCTCCATCTCGAAAACACCGTAACACTTGCCATTATTGCAGACGGCAGGGAATATTCCTTGCAGAGAGTGAGAAAAGAGAAGTGGACAAAGCCACGTGGACAGGCAGAAGAAGTGTTGAGTGGCTATACCACGCTATTTTTTATAAATGGTGAGAAGTACACGGAAAAGGACTATAAGACTTTTATTGACAGTCTTATTAGCGAGAACCTTTTTCGGGCAATTACAAATCCTGAATATTTCCCGTTATTGAAGGCAACGGAGCAAAGGCAGCTCTTGATAAAGATGGTTGGCGTGAAGTCTGCTGAGGAGATCGGCAATGGGAACCCCGAATTTGCAGCCATACTGAAAAGCATAGACAAGCAGGACGTTAAGGCATACCGGCAGCTGCTTTCTTACAAGATGAAAGAGCTGAAAAAGGCGATAGAGGACATCCCTGGACGTATCAGTGAGCGCAAGGCGGAGGCGAACTCGCTACTGGACGATGTAGTACAACTACAAGGGGCGGAAGAACGTATTGCGGAGATTGACAAGGAAATTCAAGACAACCAATTGAAGATGCAAGATTGCAGCATTGTATTGAACAAAAGGTTTGAGGAAAAAGCCAATATCCGGAAAGAGATTGACGAGTTGCGCAACAAAGAGCGAGAGATTGAAAAACGTTACGAGGACGCTAACGCAGAGGCTAATAGAAATACGCAGTCTGCTATACGTAATGCGGAAAGCAAAGTGAATGCCATAAAGAACCGCATGCAATCAGAAGAGTTCTCAATGAAGATGCACGAGAGAAGCATTGAGGATATTGAGCGGCGTAAAGCTAACTTCCGTAAAGAGTGGCAAGAGTGCGAGGCTATGGAATTTGTTTGGGAAACGACAAAGGAAATATGCCCTACCTGCGGACAGCGTTTACCGCAGATGGATATAGAGAAGTTGGTTCACGATGCCCATGAGCGTTTTAACACGGCCAAGGCGAACAGGCAAGACAAACTTGATAATGAAGCAAAGGAACTGAAAGCGGAAGCGGAGCGAATAGAAGCGGTAAAGCAGAATACCATCAAAAAAATATCTGAATTAAAGATTGAACTTGCAGACGCAGAAGCGGAGCTGAAAAAAGTTCAAGAAACCCCTACAGTTCCAATTTTGGCAGATTATAGCAATGATGCAGATTTGCGAAAGTTGAAAAACGATATTTGCACAAAACATGAGGAACTTGCAAAAATTGAAGAGCAGAGAGACACCTGTGCAGATGAGACAATAAAGCAGCTGACGGAAGCGAATAACACCTTGTCAAGAGAGCGGAATGGACTTGTGTATAAGTTAACGCAAAAGGAACAGATGGAGAAGTGCAAGCAACGCATACAGGAACTTACCGAACAGCAGCGTACACTCAACCAACAGTTAGCCGACCTTGAAAAGCAGGACTACACGGCAGAGCAGTTGGAACTTGCCGTTATACAGGACTTACAGGACAGGGTAAACGAGCTTTTCCCAACAGTCCGATTCAAGATGTTCAATACATTGCTTAATGGAAACGTAGAGCCTACTTGTATTCTGACTCTGCACGGAGTGTCATACCCCAATCTATCAACGAGTGAGAAGATTATAGCAGGGCTTGAATGTATCGAGGCTATGTGCCAGTTCAACCAGACGTTTGCTCCGTTATGGGTAGACAATTCGGAATCAATCACAAATGTACCTCAAACAACCAGTCAGCAGATACTTCTTGTTGTCAGTGCAGGAGAGCCGTTGACAGTGATAAACGAGACAATATAGAGTATGGCGTATGGATTACCTTACAAAGGGAGCAAGTCAAAGTTAGCCGAAAGGCTTGTCGGCTTGTTCCCCAAAGCAGAACATTTTTACGACTTGTTCTCGGGTGGCTGTGCAGTCGCCCACTACGCGCTGGCAAAAAAGAGGTTTCCGCATATCCATATTAATGACATTAACCCACTTATGCCAAAGGCTTTTATAATGGCGTTAAACGGTGAGTTTGCCAACGAGGACAGGTGGATAAGCAGGGAGGACTTTTTCAGGCTTAAAGACACAGACCCGTATGTCGCGATTTGTTTCAGCTTCGGCAACGACCTGAAAACATACGCTTACAGCCACGAGAAAGAGCCGAAAAAGAAAGCATTGCACTATGCGATATTCTTTGACGATTTCACGTTATCAGACAAAGAGTTTGGTATTGACT